>DATLIF010000336.1:0-17437 GCA_035539575.1 Fimbriiglobus sp.
CTGGCGAACGGCCGGCGTGTGCCGGCTGGTGCGGCGAGAACCACCAGCCGGCTCACGCCGGCCGTTCGCCAGGACACCCAGGCCGCCAGAGTGGCACATTCAGAAAGTGGCAGTCTGGCGCTCTGACCCTCTCTTGTTGAGGCGCGAGCGGAAATGAGGGGTAAGGTTGCCAGATTGCCACTTCCAGAAGTGGCAATCTGGCATCCTTACCCCAACTGGAGGGTGCCTGGCGATGAGTTCGCCCCCGAAGCCCCGCCGGCGCGGTCCCGACTGGTGGGTTTGCGCTGCGATCTTCTTCCTGCTGGTGCAGCTCGTTCTGTTCGTCTTGCCACACGTCCGTCGCGGGGTCGCCGGGGCGTGGATGTGGTCGTTCGGCGGCGACTCACTCCTCTGGATGGGCCTCGCCACCATACTCCTGTTCCTCGGGTTCATCTGGTCACTGATCCGCCGGCCGTTCTGGACCGGATGGCGCGCCGTCGGCGTCCTGCTCCTGCTCGTGCTGGCACTCTCGTCGAGCCTGTTCCGTGTTTATCCGTCGTCCCACGAGGGGCGGGTCAGTGCGGTCCGGTTCCGTCTGCCGATGGACGGCCCGATCACCGTGGCCTGGGGCGGCGACTCGCTCCAGGGCAACTACCACGTCTCGTACCCCGACCAGCGCTGGGCCTATGACCTACTCGTCGTGAAGGACGGCCAGTCGCACCGGGGTGAGGGCAAGGAACTGACGGACTACTACTGCTACGGGCTGCCGGCACTGGCTCCGGCGGACGGGACGGTCGTCTTCACCCGGGACACCGACCCGGAGATGCGGATCGGCGAACTCGGCGGCGGCACCGACCCCGGCGGCAACCAGGTCGTGATTGAGGTCGCGCCGGGGGAGTATCTGATTCTGTGCCACCTCCAGACCGGATCGGTTGCCGTGAAGGTCGGCGACCGGGTCACGGCCGGTCAGGTGGTGGGCAAGGTCGGCAACTCCGGGAACACCAGTGAGCCACACCTGCACATCCACCTGCAAGACGGCCCGCCGTCGGACCTGATGGTCGAGGGCATCCCGCTGTACTTCCATGACTACAGGGTGAACGGGCAGATCGTGGAGCGCGGGATGCCAACGGGCGGCGTCGGCGAGACCAACTGGGCCGGGCAAGTTGTGGAACACGCCGGTCCACCGAAACCGTGACGGACACGGAGCTGCCCCTTTCCCAGCCGAACCGTCACCGTGCGTAAGCCGGGCAATCTCTGCGGCCATGGCGACTGCGTTCGGATTTCATCCGGGTGATTGGCACACCGTCTGCCAAGAGTCAGGGCGTGTTCCGATGCTCCGGTCACGGAGGGCTTACGATGAAACCGATCCAACTTGCCCAATACGTTATCGTCCCCGCATTCTTAGCCACCGGTGCCGCCCGTGCGGACGAACCGCCGGTCGGGACCGTCCGCACGCTGCCGGTGGTGTCGGTATCGCTGGCCGTAGGGAGCCTGGAGCGGGAGTCGAAGCGCGTCGTGTACGCCCCGCCGCCGGGGTGGTACGTCCGCAGCCACCGGGTCGTTAGCGACAGGAAGCACGGCGTGGTGACGTACACAGTCAACACCGTCCCGGCCGGGTGGAACTGGCTCTCCGACGAGCGGTCCCGCAAGGCCAGCCGGTCCAGCGCCGAAGCGATGGTGGCGACGGTCCAGTCGTGGGCCGGTGGCAAGGCTTCTACTACAAGCGATTCCACGTCCACGGGCCGGCAGGCGAACACCTCCAGCCACCACGTCCTGGTGGTGGATGTGTCGGCGAAGGGCGAGGGCCTGTTCTGCGGCGGCGGCGGGGTGGAGCTGACCGTGTACGCCGAAATGGTCTACCTCGGTGACGGGCCGGTCCCGGACGCCCCGGTCGTGGCCGTCGCCCGGTGACGCAGACTGCTGAACACGTTCGCCGATTACCTGACCGCCCCGGTGTCACCGGGGCGGTTGGCGTTTTATGATGTCTGAATCCCGTCCCACAATCCCGTAAACCGGTCCGCCATGTCCAGAGTGCCCCTCAGCTCGTTCGCCCGGTCGCTGACCAGCGAGACCGCCTTCGACGTGCTCGCCGTCGCCCGGCGGCTGAAGGCGGCTGGTAAGGACGTGATTGAACTCCAGATCGGCGACAGCCCGTTTCCTAGCACAGCGTCCGCACGCGCTGCCGGCAAACACGCCATCGACTCGGGGCTCACGCGGTATGGCCCGTCGGCCGGGTTGCCGGAGTTCCGCGAAGCAGCGGCGAAGGCCGTCCGCGACGAGTTCGGCATCCCGGCGAAAGCCGAGAACATCGTTGCCGCGCCCGGAGCAAAGCCGTTCGAGCAATTCTTCTGCGAGGCGTTTCTGGAGCCGGGCGACGGTGTGATGGTCTTTGAGCCGGCGTTCCCGACCTATGCGCCGAACATAGCCCGACGCGGTGCGGTGATGCACCCGTACCCACTGCGCCTGGAGAATGGCTTCCGCCCGAGCCTGACCGACATCGAGGGGTGGCTCAAGGGCACGGCCCGGCCGAAGGCGATCTTCCTCAACTCGCCACATAACCCGACCGGCGGAGTCTGCACGAAGGAAGACCTCGAGGGGATCGCAAATCTGGTCCGCGGAACCGACGTGGCGGTGTTCTGCGACGAACCGTATTGCCACATGGTGTGGGAAGGCCGACACCGTAGCCTTCTGGCCGAGCCAGGGATGATGGACCACTGTGTCGCGGCGTACACGTTCTCGAAGTCGTACAGCATGAGTGGCTGGCGGCTGGGCTTCGCGGTCGCCTCCGCCGAGGTGGCGCAGGTTTTGGCGAAGATGATCAACACGTCGCTGTCTTGCGTGCCGCCGTTCGTGCAGCTCGCCGGCAAGGCAGCGCTGGAGCTGGACGCTGCCGAGCGAGACGACGCCATGCGCCAGTTCCACCGGAAGGTGAAGCTGCTCCTCAACGAGCTGTTGGCGGTGGACGGGGTGACGGTGCTGATGCCGGCGGGGACCTTCTACGTCTTCCCGAACGTGCAGCCGATCTGCGACCGGCTCGGCATCACCTCGCACGGGCTGGCGATGTACCTGTTGGAAGGGGCGGACGACACTCGCGGAGTGGCCTGCCTGGGCGGCGAATGCTTCGGGGCGGCGGGCCGGGGCTTCCTGCGGTTCAGCTGCGCCGAGCCGGACGACCGGCTGGTGGCGGCGGTGCAGTTCTTCGCCGACGTGGTGACCCGCACCGACCGGGTGAAAACTTACCTCGACGCGCACCCGAAGTACCGGGCCGGGTAGGCGAGTGAAATCTTGCCGCCACGCTATGCTCGCTGGACCACATCAACTGCGAGGGCAATGCTCGCAGCGCCCACTCCGAGCAGAAGGATGGCAATCAGCAACCTTTGCCATGTCAGGAACCTCTCCTCGCCAGGCAAACCCACCAACAGGGCCACCGCAGTGAGAACCGACAACGCCGCCACGAGCATCAGGATTTCCACGAGATCCATCGCATGCCCCAGGCGCACTCGCTCCGATCACTTCACCCACGCCTTCTTGCGCCGCTCCAGTTCCTTCATCACCTCGGCCAGCGGGCGGGTGTTGAACACGTCGGCCGCGGTCAGCCAGCCGCGGCGGGCCACGTTCACCCCGTAGGCGAAGTATCCCAGCTCCCCCGGGCTGTGGGCGTCCGGGTTGATGACCAGCGGGATGCCGAGTTCCTTCGCCCGCTTGACGTGCGTCCAGTCCAGGTCGAGCCGGTCCGGCTGGGCGTTGATCTCGATCATCTTGCCGTGCTGCGCCGCGGTCTGGAGTACCTTCTCGACGTTGAGCTTGTACCCCTGGCGCCGTAGTAAGAGCCGACCCGTCGCGTGGCCGAGCCACGTCACGGCCGGGTGACTGAGGGCCTTACACACCCGGGCGGTTTGCTCCTCCTCGGTGAGCCCGAAGTGGCTGTGAACACTGGCCACCACGTAGTCGAACCCGGCCAGAAGGTCATCGGCGTAGTCGAGCGATCCGTCCGGGAGGATGTCGCATTCCGTCCCCTTGAAGATGCGGACGCCCTTGAGCTTCTTGTTGAGCGAGTCCGCCTCGGCCCACTGTTGCCGCACCCGCTCCGGGGACAGCCCGTTGGCCACGGTCAGCGACCGTGAGTGGTCGCCGACGCCAAAGTATTCGAGGCCCAGTTCCTTCGCCGCCCGCGCCATCTCTTCCAGGCTGGCGGTTCCGTCACTGGCCGTCGTGTGGTTGTGGAATACGCCGCGGATGTCGCCCGGCTCAATCAGCTTCGGGATCTCGTTCCGCTCGGCCAGATCGACCTCGCCGGTGTCCTCACGCATCTCGGGCGGCAGCCAGACCAGGTCCAGCGCCTTGTAGACGGCCGCCTCGTCCACGCACTTGACCGGCCCCTTCTTGCCCGTCAGCGCATAGTCGTTGAGCGACATCCCGCGGTCGATGGCCCGGTGACGCAGGCGGATGTTGTGGTCCTTGTTCCCCGTGAAGTGGACCAGCGCCACCGGGAACTGTGAGTCCTCGACGATCCGCAGGTCGGCGTTGAGGACGATGCGCCGATTCCCGAGCGTCAGCCCCGCCACGACGCTCGACTTCGTCGGCCCGTGACCGGTGATCTGCATGACCTCCGGGAACGCAACGAAGGCGTCCATGATCGGCTGCGGGTCGTCGCTGGAAAGTAGGATGTCGATGTCCTTGGCCGTCTCGCGCCGGCGGCGGAGGCTGCCGCACAGCTCCGCCCGGACCACGCCCGGTAGTGCCTTGAGCCGTTCCAGTAGCGCGAGGCCGAGCGGGTACGCCTGGCTGAACAACACCCGCTCGCCGACGGTGCCGAGGAACTGGATGCCTTCGAGAATGCGCTGCTGGGTCTTCTCGCCGAACCCCTTGAGCTTCGCGACTTCACCCGCCGTGGCCCGGGTGTGAAGCGCGTCAATCGAGTCGATCCCCAGTTCGGTGTAGAGTGCCCGGGCCTTCTTGGGGCCCAGACCGGGGATTCGTAACAACTCGATGAGACCAGAGGGCAGTGAGGCCCGCAACTCGTCCAGGTACTGTAGCCGTCCGGTCGTGACCAATGTGGTGATCTTGTCGCGCAGGGCGTCGCCGATCCCTTCCAGTTCGCCGAGCTGGTTGTCGGCGATTAGCCGCTTGAGGTCACCAGAGAACTGGGAGATGACCCGAGCACCGGTGTGGTAGGCGCGGGTGCGGAAGGTACTCTCGCCCTTCAATTCCAGCAATGTCCCGATCTCGTCCAGGGCGGCGGCCACCTCGTCCTTGGTCATCGGATGCTCCCGGGTCAGGCGTCGGATGTGGTTAGTGTAGCCAGCCGGGAACGACGGAAGCCTACCCGGAGCGGGTAGGCTTCTCGCGGGCCGCCACGGAGGTCAGCCAGGACTACATTATGCCGCAAGGCGCTGCGCGACGAGCTGACGCCGGCGGGGGGAGTGCAACACAATCTCCAGCCCGTTGACCACCCGGTCGCCGCCGCGGCCGTCGATCAGGTTGCGGGCACACCGCGACATGCCTAGCCGCTCCATCGGGTCGTCGAGCACCAGCCCGACCGCCTCGGCGAGTTGATCGAAGGTCACGTCGGCCGCGGCCCCGAGGTGCGTCCCCGCCCCCTCGTCGTCCATCCGTTTCGCGTTCAGGGCGTGAGCCGTCCCGGACGTCATCACCAACTGGGGGATGCCGACGCAACATAGCTCCAGTGACCAGCCGTCTCCCGAGGTCAGCGCGAAGTGGGCTCGCACCAGCCGGGTCATCAGTTCCTTCGGCTCCGTGACCACCTCGACCCGGCCGCCGGAGTCCGAGGCGAAGTCCTTCAGATCGTGATACAGCGGGTGGTGAGTCCGGCAGGCGACACTGATCTTGTCCACCTTCGGCATCTCGAGAAGCTGCTGCGTCCGCAGGAGAGTCTGGCAGGCCGGGTCATCGTCGCCGAACGCGACCAGCGCCCGGAATGGCCCCGGCTGCTCGGTGGCACGGATCGTCCGCTGCCGGCGGAATACCCCGCGGACGAGGGCGAACCTCCGTCCGAGCAGGAGTTGGGTGCCGCACTCGACCTTGTAAGCCTTCATCCCCGGAGCGAGCAGCGGGTTCACAACGATCGAGCCGGGAAACGTCCGGGCCGCGTCGGTGTCGAGAGCCACCACCGCGGTGCCGGTCCCTGCCAGGGCACGCAGGTAGTCTGCGTTCCCTTCCGGGGATGCCACGACGACCGCCGAGGCGTTGAGCCGGCGGACCTCCTTCAACGTCGCGTCCAGGTCGCCGGCGCCGCCGGTCGGAGTCGCGGCCGGGACCCACTCGTTGTTCCCGCGGTGGATCACCTGGGCCAGTGAGAGTGGTTCCAGGTAACTGAGAAAATGCGTCCCACGTCGCCGTCGTTGCATCGCCGCGGCCAGTGCCAGGCACTGGTAAAATGGCTCCCACCCGAGGTCCGGGGTGCCGTCGCAGCGAAAAAGAATCGGCCCACGCTTCACGTCCATGTGCGCGTACCCTTCGTAGTGCCGGGTTGTCAGGGCCGGCGAGCGGACGCCACCCGACGCCCGGGCGAGGCCGGGTCGGTGCGCGTACGGTCGGTCGGGGACTAGCCCCGCCGTTCGCCGTTGGGTCCGGATGGTGCGAAGGGATCGCCGACTAGTTGCTCAAGGTGTGGTCGCGTGGGGGTGCTGGCGAGTCCGGCTCACGACACCTCTTCTCCGGGGGGCCGTTCCGGTGGCCCCTGCCCGAGCGCTCGCGGGTTCCGGTCCGCTTGCGTTCGGGGTTCGGCCGGCGGTTCCGAGGCGCCGTCCGAACGGGCGGGATCGTAACCCAACTTTTTCGAACCCGACAAGGCCACTTCATTAACTGATGCGAGTGCAGTGGGACTCGACCACTTTCGCTCCGTTGTTCGGGATCGATCGGCGACCCGGAATCACCCTGACCGTGAGATCATGAGCGACCGAGACAGCCTCGATACCAGGTCTGATCGTTCCACGTGGAACGATCGTGCGGTTCGTCTTCCCCGGCCGGCGGCGGATGGTATGTTCCCCGCCGATTCAGGACCGGCCCGGGGGAGGGCCGACTCAGGAGGGAACGGACGCATGGACGCGACCAAGGCCCGGCTCGGGCGGGGGCTCGACGCCCTGATCGGCGGAGGGGACGGCAAGGGGGGCAAGGTGTCGGTGGACAGGATCCGCCACAACCCGTACCAGCCCCGCAAGCGCTTCGACGAGGATGAACTGAGGCAGCTCACCGATAGTGTGAAGGCTCACGGCATCCTCCAGCCGCTGGTGGTCCGCAACGCCGGCGACCACTTCCAGCTCATCGCCGGCGAACGGCGGCTGCGGGCCGCCCAGTCGGCCGGACTGGCCGAGGTGCCGGTCCACGTCGTCGAGTTCGACGACCGGCAGGTGTACGAGGCCGCCCTGGCCGAGAACATCCAGCGCAGCGACCTCAACCCGATCGAGAAGGCCCAGGGGTTCAAGGGCTACCTCGACAAGTTCGACATGACCCAGGATCAACTCGGCGCCCGGCTCGGCATCGACCGGAGCACGGTCAGCAACCTGCTGGGGTTGTTGAACCTGCCCGATGACGTGCAGGACGCGGTCCGGCTCGGCCAGGTCTCGCTGGGTCACGCCAAGGTGCTCAAGGGAGTCCCGGACGCGGACCGTCAGAGCACCCTGTGCAAGCAAGTGATCCTGCAGAAGCTGTCGGTCCACGCGCTGGAGCAACTCGTCAAGGAGCAGCGCCAGGAGCCGGCCGCCTCCACCCGCGAGCCGGCCGAGAAGGCGGAGAAGACGCCGCACGTCACCGGTCTGGAAAACGAACTCCGTCAAAAGCTAGCCGTGAAGGTCGAGATCCGGGTGCGATCGAAGGAGAAGGGGCAGATCGTGATCGGGTTCGAGTCGAACGATGACTTCGAGCGTATCGTCGGCGCGCTCCGGATGTGACCGTGACTTCAGCGGACACCGCCCACCCGATCGGGTGGGCGGTGTCGTTTTCCGCCTACCATCGTTGCAGCCCGTCCGGCCGGCACCTATCGTGACCTGCAGTCCCAGCCGGAGGCTGTCCATGACGCTACGCCGTTCGGGGCTCGCCGCCCTCATCGTGTTGGCCGTCGCCACACCTGCTATCGCCCAGCGAAACGTCCGGCTCGAACAGCACGAGTCGGAGGCCGGCAAGTTCCGGGTCAAGCTCCCCGAGAAACCCGAGTCGGATACGAAAGAGCTGGCCCTCGGCCCCGGCGGCCGGACGGTGCAGTTCACGACCGAGCGTGCCGACGGCCCGGACCGGAGCGTGTTCGCGGTCACGTTCGCCGACTATCCCGAGTCGTACCGCCAGGTGCCGATCAAGACCGTTCTCGACGGGGTACGAGACGGTCTGAAAGGGACCGACGGCAAGGTCGAGAAAGACGACGAGGTGTTTCTCGGCACGGGCGCGGACAAGCTCGCCGGACGGGAGTTCCGAATCGTCGCCGGGCAGAAAGTGGTCCGCGTCCGGGTGTTCCTGCAGGGTACCCGGCTGTACCAGGTGATGGCAACCGGCTCGAAACAGAAGTACCCGACGAAGGCAGTCGAGGAGTTCCTGAACTCCTTCGAACTGGTGAAGTGAACCCGGGCGGTCTTCCATGCCTCCCTCTGGGTGGATAGAATCCTCTCTCATCGGGGTGTAGCTCAGCTTGGCTAGAGCGCCTGCCTTGGGCGCAGGAGGTCGTCGGTTCAAATCCGGCCACCCCGACCTGATCCGGTCGGAAGTCCGAACGAAGCGAGCCCCCGGGTCTGACCCGGAGGCTCGCTTCGTTAGAAAGTCACTACTTGACGGCGCTCAGTCCGCATCGAGTGGGTAGCCGTCGCCACGGGCACAGAGTTTCTGGAGCGCGACCAGCGAGACAGTGTCCCGCAGCAGTCGGACGCTGCCGTCGCCCATCACGACGTTGGCCCCACCAGAGTGGAAGGCGTAGATTTCGCCCTGGTTGGAGCAGTTCAGCCGGCAGGCATTGGGCACGTCCGCGGCGGCCGAGAGGGTCGAACCAGACGGCGCGGCCCGGGATCCGTCCACCGCGATATCGTTGCCGGAGTGCGCCCACGGGCCGTTCATGTACGGCGGGCTACCGGCCTGGGTCGCTCGCAACTGTCCGAACCGGTAGTCCGACGGGCGGCCGGCCGCCTCGGCGAGCATGATCGTGTTGCTCAGCCCGTCGGGGATGCCCATGATCGGCGTCCAGACGTTGCTGCCCAGCACCGCCCGGATGCCGGTGTCGCCGGGGTAGTTCAGGCCCATCGCTGTCCAGATCGCCGCCCGGTTATTGCCGCGGTTAACTGCCATGTAGTCGGTGGTGGCCGGGCTCCAGCCGGTCCCGTAGATGCCCGATTCGGGGATCGGGTTGACCAGCCGCTGGTCGCTCGGGGCCGACGGGCACTCGTAGGTCGGGATGCGGGTGCCCGCCGCCGGGCGGTTGTTCGTGGAGTACCAGTCCTGGCGGTAGTCGTAACTCACCCCGGCCTGGGTGAGCACGTTGCCCTGCTCGATGTACGGCAGGATGATCGCCAGGAAGCAGTGCCTGGCGTAGTGCGACCCGTTGGAGCCGTCGGTGCCGGGCTTGAGGAACTCGGCCAGTCCGGCGTTGGGGGTCGTCGCTCCGCTGAGCTGGACGCTCGACGGCGGCAAGGACTGCCGCGCCGACTCGTAGTTGTGAAGTGCCAGCCCGATCTGCCGCAGGTTGTTGCTGCACTTGGTTCGGGCGGCGGCCTCGCGGACCTTTTGCACGGCGGGCAGCAGCAACCCGATGAGGATCGCGATGATCGCGATCACCACCAACAACTCAATCAACGTAAATGCGGGACGGATGAGAGAACGAGTGCGCATGGGCGCCCTTTCGAAGAAAACGGTGGTCGAATGACCAGCCACGAGCCGCAGCGGTCCGTGGGCTCACGTTTCCCCGTCGGGGGCCGGTCAGCGGTGAGGCCAACCGGCGGTGTTGCCCGGGTATCACCCTCGGCGGGTGTCACCCGTGTTGTGGAGAGGACTGAGCGTCGAAGTCAGAGTCGCACTGACATGCTAGGGACGGTCGGAAGGCGGTGCAACGGGCCGCGTGTGAAAACCGCGCGAAGACCCGGCCCCATTGCTCCGGCCGAAGGACTGTTGCCGGACGGGTGGTCCGACGACCGGCGTTAAGGGGTGTTAACGCGGGCTGGTTCCGGATGGGGAAAATTCAGACAGTGGCGGCCGGATTCCGGTCGCGTTCCGCTGGACAGGGGTGGTATCGTCATCCCGTCGTCACCCTATTATGGGACGGACCCTGACACCGGGCGAATCACGATGAACCGCCGCAACTTCCTGAAAACCGCCGCTGTGACCGCCGCCGGACTCCCGGTCGCGGGCGCGTGCTACGGATTCGCCGAATCGACGCGGGTGAAGATCGACCGCCAAACGATCGCACTCCCGCGACTGCCCGACGTCTACCGCGGTACGACCGTGGCGTTCCTGACAGACATCCACCTCGGCCCATTCGTCACCGTGGACTACGTGGTTTCGGTGGTCCGTACCACGATGGTCCTCGACCCGGACCTGGTCCTCTTGGGCGGCGACTACTCGCACCGGGAAGGGAAGTACATCGCCCCGTGCTTCGAGTTGCTGGCGAAGCTGTCGGCCCCGCTTGGGGTGTACGGGGTCCTGGGCAACCACGACTACTGGCACGGCCTGAACGAGACGCGGGCCGGGATGCGGTCGGCGAAGATCGAGGAGTTGACCAACCGCGGTGTCTGGCTGGAGCGGAACGGTGGGCGACTTCGATTAGCTGGGGTGGATGACCTCTGGCAGGGCCGGCCGGACCTTGCCGCGGCGCTCGGGGACTGCCGGCCATCGGATGCGTGCCTGCTGGTGAGCCACAACCCGGACTTCGCGGAAACACTGACCGACCGGCGGGTGGGGCTGGTACTCAGTGGCCACACCCACGGCGGGCAGGTGGTGGTGCCGGGGTATGGCTCGCCGGTTGTGCCGAGCCGATACGGCATGAAGTACGCACACGGACTGGTCGAGGCGCCGGCGACAAAAGTCTACGTGTCGGCCGGTGTCGGGATGACTGGGCTGCCGGTCCGGGCAAACTGCCGGCCGGAGATCACGATCATCACGCTTGTATAAGCGGGCGGTCCGGCCATCGGCCGGACCGCTACACGCATCACTTCTTCAATCCTGCCAGGAACTCGACCACGTCTCGCAGTTCTCGCTTTGACAGCTTCTTGTGCAGATCGTCGGGCATTGCCGACTTGTCCGGCTTCTCGCTGTCCACGTCGTCCCGTGGGACCACGATCACCTTGTCGTCGGCCGTGACCAAGGTATACGCCTTGTCGTCCTTCTTGCGGAGCACCCCGGAGATGGTCTTGCCATCGAGAGTGTTGAGGATCACGCTCTGGTAGCCCTCGGCGATCTTGGCGTTGGGGTGGGTGATCGCCTCCAACAGGTAGTCGCGGGTCTGCTTGGCTCCGATGCCGTTCACCTCGGGGCCGACCTCGCCGCCCTGGCCGTCAAGCTTGTGGCACCGCTGGCAATAGACCGCAGCGCTGGTCAGGAAGATTTGCCGTCCCTTCTCGCCGTCACCGCCGGAGAGTGACTCACGGTAGCGCGCGAGTGGGTCGGTCTTCTCCGCGGCGCGGGCCGCCTGGTCGATGGCCTTGAGCTTCTCCCGCAGCGGGGCATGCAGCCGGAGCTTCCGGGCGTTGGCCCGCTCCTGCGCCGCCTCCAGAACGTCCAGCTTCAATTCGTCGGATACCTTGCCGGCGAGGTAGCGGTCCAGCCAGCCGGCCAGCGCCACGTCGATCTCCTTCGACTCCTTCAGTTCGCCCATGACGCCGAGGGCCATTTGCTTCTCGATGGCAACCGCCTTCGCGTCGTTCAGGACCGCGGGCAACTCGCGGGCCGCGGCGATCGGATCGGCCTTGGCTTTCACCACCCGCGCGGCTGCTCGCAACCTCGGCTCCGGCGACGTTAGCGCCGCCTTCGTCGCTTCGGCCAGCTCCTTCGCCTTCACCGCCTCCAGCGCGAACAGGGCCTCGGCCCGGACGCCGGCCGGTTGCTTCGAATCGGCGATCAGTCCGGTCAAGACCGGTCCGACGTCCTGGACGCCGAGCCTGGCGGTCATCTTCACCGCGGCCGCACGGACCTCGTCGGACCCGACGAACAGCTTCGCCAGGACTGGCTTGACCGCGGACACCGCATCGGCGGCCGGTCGCTCGGGGAGGGTCATCGCCGTGCCGACGATTGGATCGCGCCGCGGTGGTTTGGCCCAGTCGGCTAAGAGCTTCAGGGCACACTCGCGGAGGTGACCCGGTTCCGACTCGCGGGCCGCGAAGTTCGCCAGCCTGGCGGCCCCCTCCGGCTTGCCCAGCTTGAAGTTCGCCGATAGCGCCCGGTACGCGACCGGCTCCGGCAGCCCCGGCTTGTCGGCCAGCTTCGCCAGATCCTCCATCGGGGTCATCAGGTCCTGGTCGTGGATGGCGCGGGCCGCCTCGGCGACGACGCGCGGATCAGCGTCGGTCAGGAACTCGCCGAGCCGGCGGCACTGGAGCTTCCGCAGGGCGAGCACCACCCCAAGCCGGACTGCGGGGGTGTCGTACTTCTCCTTCCCCTCCTTCAGTGCGTCGATGATCTCGCACGGTTTGTCCGTCTTCGCTAGGGCATTCACAGCAGCGTGCCGAAGGTAGGCGTCCTGGCCGTCGTTCGCCTTCAGCAAGTCGAAAAGTGGCGTGATCTGGGCCAGAGCCTCCTTCGCGTCCTGGCTTGGAAGGTAGCCGGCCTTCCCGTAACTCAGGGCCGCGTGGAAGCGCACTCGCGGGTCCGGGTCCTGAAGCAGCTTCACAAGCCTAGGGCGGTGCGAGTAGTCGCCGCCGATAGCCTTCGCCACGTTCGCCCGAACCTCCGCGTCCGGGTCGCCAGCCAAGGCAAGCAGGTTTTCCCACTTCCGAAGCGAGCCGAGCACCCAGACCGCATGAAGCCGGGAAAGGAGGTTCGGACCGCCGGCCACTTTCGCCATTGCGGCCGTGATCCGCTCACAGTCCTTGGATCCGTTCGGTGTCGCGCGACGAACGAGTTCAAACTGCGATTCCTGCCGCACTTCCCGGTGCGCGTGGTCGAGCAGCTTGACCAACTCTTCTTCCGACCTCTTCTCGAACCCCTCTGCGAGCAACTTCTTCGTCTCACCTACAGCAGGGTTATTCAGCGCCTCGGCGTCGGTGACGCGGAAGATGCGGCCCTTGCCTGGCGGGTTCCAGCCGCCGGTCCAGTCGCTCCAGTAGAACGCGCCGTCCGGGCCGAACTCGCAGTCGGTCGGCACCATGTTCTTCACGAACGGGTGCAAGTCCACCACCTCGAAGCTCGCCCCCTTCGGCTTGACCGCCAGCGACCAGATCACGCTGTTGCCGGGGTTGGCCGTGAAGTCGCAGGCGAAAAAGTGACCCTTGTACCGGTCCGCCAGGCCGACGCCGGGGTAGTAGGTGATGCCGGCCGGGCCGTTGCCGAAGTGCAAAAGTGGCGGCACGACGTAGGCTGGCGGCTCGCCGTCAGGGCCGGGGACGTGCCAGATCTTCTCCGCGTTCCACGGCCCGCGGTTGCCCTGCGGCACCCCTTTGTGGTGCATCAGTGTGCCGTACTGGTAGCCGCAGCGCCAGCCACTGTCGCCGCCCTCGACGACCTGTACCCAGCGCGCCCGGTCACCGGAGTCCGAGTTGTTGTCGTAGGTGAACAGGTTGCCGAAGTCGTCGAATGCCAGTTCCTGCGGGTTGCGCAGCCCGACGTGGATGATCTCCAGGTTCGCGCCGTCCGGGTCGCACCGCAGCACAGCGCCGCTGTCCGGGTTGAAGAGTTTCTTGCCTTCCTTCGTGGTAACGTTCAGGCCGCGGTCGCCGACCGAGAAGTACAGCTTGCCGTCCGGCCCCATCCGCAGCCCGTGCAAGTCGTGGCCGACGAACTGCGCCCGCACCCCGTAGCCGGTGGACAGCGACTCCTTCTGGTCAGCCTGGCCGTCGGCGTTGGTATCGCGGAGGCGGTACAGGTCGGGGATGTTCGTGAAGTACACGTCTCCCTTGCGGGCGAGCACGCCGGCGGCCAGCCCGTCCTCGGGACGGTGGTAGCCGCCGGAGAAGATGGTACTCCGGTCCGCCTTACCGCGGCCGTCCGAGTCCCAGACGAGCCGAAGTTGGTCGTCAAACTTCTCGTAGCCCTTGTAGCTATGCCGCTCGTACATTGCCAGCCGATCGGCGACGCTGCGGGCGCCGATGTCATCGTCGAGCCAGTGCATGTAGTTGCGGGTGTCCGGGACGCCGTTGCCGAACCGGGTCGTCTCGGCGACGAAGCAGCGGCCCTTCTCGTCGAACGCGAACGCCACGGGGTTTGCCAGCAGCGGCTCGGCGGCCCACAGATCGACTTTCAGCCCCTTCTCGACCTGGGCGGCCTTGCCGGCCTGCTCGGCGTCAGGGTTGGGGGTGGACGTCTGCGGCTTCTGCTCGTCCGGCGGGACTGCGAGAGCAAGGGCGGCAAGGGCGGTCGGCACGACGAGGGTGGGCAACCAGCGGGGCATGACGGCTCCGGGTCGGCAGGGGAAAGGTGTCAAGGCGGGCAGTATTGAAGCTACCGGCGGAATGGAACCCGGGCAACGGGTTGGTTACAGCTCGACCATCCCGCCGAACCGGCGACGCAGGCGGTCGGCACCTGCCGCGGTCAGGCGGTTCCCCCGCAGCCGCAACCGGACGCTCAGGAACCCCAGGGATGACGCGAGTACGTCCGCCCCGGCGTCGGTGAGGACGTTGTCGGAAAGGTCCAGAACCGACAGCACCCGGGCGAACGCCATCAGGTGCAGGCGCTCGGCGAACCGCACCATCCAGTCGTCGGTTAGGTCGTTGTCGGAGACGTCCAGCACCTGCAGGGCGTTCAGGTGCTGGGCGAGGGCCAGGATGGCGATGTCCATTGGGTCGCGGTTGGCGCCTCGCAGCGGGGCGACGCTGAGCAGTCGTGGGCCGAGCCGCAGGCTGGTGATGCGGGCGTAGTACGGATGGTCCCGGAACAGCACCGGGGTGCGTCTCGTGAACTGGATCTGGGGCCGGAGGCGGACGGAGTGGACCGGGGCGACCGCGAACAGCTCGTGGCCGTCCCGCAGCAGGCGGCGCGGGGTGGTGATCAACTCCGCGACGAACCCCCGTCGATAGACAACCTTGGTGCCGCGCCAGGTCGTCCACTCGGGCAGTTCGCGATCCCAGTCGGCCCGGTGTGTGCGCAGGAGGGCTGCCGAGAACTCCTCCAGCGGTTCGCGGTCGGGGTGGAGTGGCGGTAGCGCCTCGGCTTCGATCTGGGCGCGGACGAACGCCGCCCGGTCGTGTTCGCCGTGTTCATCCAGCCAATCGGCGAACACCAGCCGCGGCAGGTCGTCCTCCGGTCGGGCGATCACGGCGGCCAGGAGTGCGTCGCGGTCGGTCATGGGCGCTCGGGGCGCGGGCGGGACTATCGACTACCCGTCATGATAACGTCACTCGATGGGTGACGTGAGAGCAGTTACGACTTGCCGAGGATCAGATCGACGGCCCAGCAGCCGCAGACGTGGGTGCTGTCGAAACGGCAGTGGGGCTGCACCAACGAGGCGAGCGGGGGACGTGAGTCCCCCGAGTGCTTCCACGGTCCAGTATCTTCCCAGACACTCGGGGGACTCACGTCCCCCGCTCGCCTCGTTGCACGGTCAATGTCCTGGCGAACGGCCGGTGTAAGCCGGCTGGTGACGTCACCAGTCGGTAGTGTCTCAGTTCGGTGGGACCGGCGTCTCACCGGTCCGCCTATCCAGACCGGTGAGACGCCGGTCCCACCAAGTTCCACCAAACTGAGACAGTACCCACCAGTCGGCTTACGCCGGCCGTTCGCCAGCAACCTCAGAACTTCGCCAGCACCGACTTCGCCGCGGCCAGCAGCGCCGGGTCGTCGTTGTCCTCCAAGCCGGCGAAGTTCTGGGCGATCCGGCGGAACGCCAGCTTCAGAAAGTACTTCCCGGCCGGGACGTCCGTGTGGGGGTCGGCGGGCTTCGTGCCGTTGGACCCGAGCAGGTAATCGAGACGGCTGAGCGTGCAGGACGCGGCGTACAGGTCGATGGCGATGTCCGCGATCCGCTCGTGGACGAGCTGCGCCTGCACGAAGGTCGCCTCGTCCTTCAGACGCATAAAGACGTGCGGCAAGGTCGTGCCGAACTGCTTCACCAGCCGGGCGAGGTGGCGCGCGTCGTCGAACAACTCGGGGTTCGCCGCCGGGACGTGTGGCGTGCCCGCGGCCAGCCACGGGGCGACCAGCCGCGCGCCAACCCCCAGGCCGGCCACCAACTTGCCCAGGCTCCACTTGCCGGCCTTCAGGTCGTCGCGCAGCCCCTGCAAGTACTCGCCGGGGGCGCGGCAGCCGACCACCGCGATGAACGCTTTCAGAACCTCGTTCGCGCCCTCGCCGATGGTGTTGATGCGAGCATCGCGCATCCAGCGTTCCAGCGGCTGGTCGGTGAAGTACGCCTTGCCGCCCCAGACCTGGATCGCGTCGTTGACGATGGTCCACAGGTGCTCGGTGGCGAACACCTTCAGGATCGCGGTTTCCAGCATGTAGTCATCGGCACCGCGGTCGATGAACGCGGCACACTGCGCCGTCGCCGCCTCCATCGCGAAGGCGTTCGCGGCGGCGAAGGCGATCTTCTTCTGGACGAGTTGGAACTCGGCGAGCGGCTGGCCGAACTGGACGCGGCGCTTCACGTGCTCGCACATGGCCTTGATGCACACCTTGGCGTGGCCGGAGCAGGTCGCGCCGAACGTCACCCGACCGTAGTTCAGGACGGTGAGGGCGGCTTGCAGGCCGCGGCCGGGCTTACCGAGGATGTTCTCCTTCGGCACCCGCATGTTCGTGAAGCGCATCTTGCCGGTCGCGGTGCCGCGAATGCCGCATTTGTCGGCGCGCGCCTCGACCACCTCGAACCCGGGCAGGTCCGGCGTCACCAGGAACGCCGTCACTTTCGAGCCGCCCTTCTCGTCCGGTGTGCGCGCCATCACGGTTAAGACATCCGCGATGCCGCCGTTGGTGATGTAGTGCTTGAGGCCGTTCAGGATGAACGCGGTGCCGTCCTCTGTCGGGGTGGCGGTGGTCTGGACGTTGGCGGCGTCGGACCCGGCCTCCGGCTCGGTCAGGGCGAACGCGGCGAGCTTGGTCCCGTTGATGAGGCCGGGCAACCACGCCGCCTGCTGTTCTTTCGTGCCGAACAGCACCAGGGCGCGCAGCCCGATCGACTGATGCGCGTTAACGAAGACCGCGACGCTGGCGTCGTGGCCGCCGAGGACCTCCATCGTCTTGAGGTACTGCTGCTGGTTGAACCCGAGCCCGCCGTACTCCGTCGGGATGGTCATGCCGAGCACCCCGAGGTCGGCCAGGCCGCGGACCACCTCGTCGGGGATGCGGGCCTCCCGGTCGATCCGCACGTGGTCGATGTGGTCGTCGG
>DATLIF010000337.1:0-5826 GCA_035539575.1 Fimbriiglobus sp.
CTTTGAAGCAGTGGCCGACTGTGGCGGGACCGGCTTCATAGCGTTCAAGGCAAGTCACAACGGGAGCAGCGGCGGTCTATTCGGAAAGATGTTCCACTACTTCCAGTACCGCCGGGAAGAGTTCCTGAAGCACTACCACCAGCGGTCGAACATCGAGTCCACGTTCAGCATGATTAAGCGGAAGTTCGGCAGCTACGTCCGCAGCCGGACGACCACGGCACAGGTGAACGAGGTGCTGTGTAAAATCCTCTGTCACAACATCGTCGTCTTAATCCACGAACAGCATGAACTCGGAATCGAGGCGGAGTTCTGGAAGGATACGCCTACGGTAGTGAGGCTTGCGCCTCTCGTCTCCTGACCACGCAACTATTGGCCGAAGCGACTCAACACCAACTCTCCTCAAAGCCGATCTAGCGCCCTGCCCTCGTTTCTGGCATCATACCGACTGGCGTTCGGCGTGAGCCACGGGAACAATAGGGGTATGGTCGTGGCACTCGAACAAGAACTGGATGCCTTCCGCAAGGCACTTCCCGCCCTCTTGGGCGACCCAGCCAACCACGGCATGTTCGTTCTCATCCGTGGAGAGAATGTCGTGGGGCTGTACCCGAACTTCGACGCCGCACTGGCCGCGGGGTACGACAAGTTCGGGCTGCAACCGTTCCTCGTTAAGGAAGTCATCGACCACGAGGAGCCTCGCTACTTTTCCCGAAATCTGCGATGCCCTACCTGACGAACCCACTCACGCATGGTTGGGCAGTCATCGATGTTCTTGTCGGAGTCAGCCGACTGCGCCGACAAGTCCTCCAGAGGAACAGTTTCCCCGTTCCCCATCCCGTCCCCGTCCGGGCGCTGATCGATACCGGCGCATCCATCTCCGGCTTTTCCCCGCGGGTGTTCCGAGAGCTAGGTATTTCGCCAGTTGGCACAACACCAGTCCTCACCCCGTCAACACGGCCCGACGCCCCGCATGAGTGCGACCTTTACGATGTGACGCTCTCAATCGTCGCGGAAGGGAGTGCCCACCTGTTCCCCGACGCCCGCGTGATGGAAGCGGACTGCTGGCTTCCGGGTGAAGGGATCGAAGCCCTGATCGGGACGGACATCTTAAACCACTGTTTCTTCCAGTTTATAGGGCGGGATCGCACCTTCACCCTTGCCTTCTAACCGACTCGATTACGACCGCCTTCGCGTGATGTGATTTGCTTCAGACTGTTCCGCTTTTCGGCCATCTCGGGCTAATAAACAACAAAGCCGCTCGCCCGCGAAGCTGACCACTTTTTTTTTACGGCTCGCCGCTCCGCCTCGACCAGCCCGTCGCCGCGGCAACGCACCCACAGGTCGGGGTCGAGGTCCGCGGCCAGGTCATCGTGCGCGGTCGCGCACAGCGCCCCGACGCCGGTCCGGCTCACCTGCCGCCGCAGGTTGAACGCCACCACCTTCGCCAGCGGCCGGTCGAGCACCGCGGCGAACTCGTCGCAGAGCAGGAACGGGGATCGGGTGTGGGGTATCGGGTGTCGGTCATACCCGATACCCGGTACCCCACACCCGACGAAGGCGAGGGCCAGCCGGAGCCGGTATCGCTGCCCGTCGGACAGCTCGGCCGGGGTGCGCAGCATCAGCCGCGCCTCGGACAGCCCGCACGCGGCCAGCGTCGCCAGGCGGTCGTCCACCGGGCCGGGCAGCGCGTCGATCAGCGGTGCATTGGGCAACTCCAGCGCGGCAACGTCGAGCGCGCCGAGCTGCCGGCCAGCCTCGCGCAGGAGCGACGTTTTGCCGGACCCGGACGGCCCGGTGAACAGCACCAGGTCGCCGGGCCGCACGTCGAGCATGACGCCGTCCGCGACCGGGTGCGGCGGCGCATCGGCGGCCAGCCCGAACAGGTCCGCGACGGCCGCCGTCGCCAGGCTGCGACGAACCGGCCGCACGGGATAGCGGATGGTGATGGGAGCGAGCATGGGATGGCCTCGCGTTGGGTTCGGACGGTCTGGTATGATTCCTGTGTTGCCCGTGTAGAGAGAGCGCCGACGATGAACATCCGACACATGCCAGGGACTGTGGAGCCGGACCAGCTGGAACAGTTGCCCGACGCTGACCACTACGAACTGGTCGGCGGGAAGCTGGTGGAGAAGGACATGGGCGCCGAGTCGGACATGATCGCTTTGCGGATCGGCGGCCGGCTCGACCTGTTCTGCCTGCAGCACCAAATCGGCCGAGTGTTCGGCTCGACGACTGGGTATCGTTGCTTCCCGCACGACCCGAAGCTGCTCCGCCGCCCGGACGCCTCGTTCATTGCCAACGGCCGACTCCCGAACAATCAGCCTCCGAAGGGCGATATCCAGATCGCCCCCGATCTGGCCGTCGAGGTCGTCTCCCCGAACGACCTGTACGAGGAGGTCGAGGCGAAGGTCAACGAGTACCTCGCCGCCGGGGTCAAGCTGGTCTGGGTTGTCAGCCCCGGCTCCAGGACGGTTCTGATCCGCCGGCCGGACGACACCTGTGTACTGGTCCGGGAGTCCGGCGAACTCTCCGGCGAGAACGTGGTGCCGGGCTTCGCCTGCAAGGTCGCCGAGTTGTTCGTCTGACCTCCGCCAATGTGGACGTCGCACCCGGTCTGGCAACTCGTCGAACTCTCCCCGCTGGCCGGCGGCGGACTCGTCGCCGTCCTCAACTTCTATCTGAGCTTCCTCCGCGAGCCGCTGTGCCGACTGAGGAGCCGGCCGTACCGGTTCGTGTCGGGATTGCCGCTCATCGGGTCAATCCTGCTGGTGCCGTTCGCCGCGTTCCATTACGACTCCCCCCTGCTGCTGGGGCTGTCGGTCTTGTTCTTGTGCCTCGACACGGGCGGCGTCGTGTGGCTCGCGGTCGTAGTCGTCCGGGAGTTTGGTCCGCGACCTCGGCGTTCGTAATTCGTAGGGTGGGCACCGCCCACCGTCCGGCGAAGAGGTGGGCGGTGCCCACCCTACTAGAGCATCCAGGCTTATCTGGTGGGCTGGGTGGGACCGGCGTCCCGCCGGTCCGGGCGAGCAGGACCGGCGGGACGCCGGTCCCACCAGAGCAGTAACCCACACAGTTAGGCTGGATGCTCCACTACGAACCAGCCCCCTTACACCCATATCCGCGGCTCGCGGCGATTGAGCAGGTACTCCGTTCCGGTCGCGGCCGCGTCCAGCAGGTCGTCGTGCGCGGCGAACGGGAAGGTCGTCATCTCCGCGTACAGCTCCCGCTGGCCGGGGTCCACGTTCCCGCGACCGTCCCCCTTCAGTCGGAACGACCCGTTCTGCACGTTCACGCCGAACGTCGCCACACGGGCCGCCTTCTCCCGGCTCTGCACCACACCCTGCACCCGCGGCCCGAACCCCGCGTGCCGCACCAGCAGGTCCCGCACCGCCGCGAACGCCGCGTTCGACTCGAACAGGATCGAGTCCGGCGTCCACCGGGCGTCGCAGTCGGCCATCGCCTCCACCAGCGCCGGCGCCGTCAGCCGCCGGGCCGTCGCCTCCAGGCAGTAGGCGACGTTCTCCCGCTTCCCCAGCACCACCAGCGCCGAGGCGTCCGCCGACCGCTTCGCCGACACCGCCGGGTCCACGCTCAGCACCACCGACTCGAACATCCCGCGCGGCGTCTCGTTGTCCCATGTCTGCACCCACTCCGGCCGGACCGCCAGGTCCCCCTCGGCGATCGGCACCAGCCGGTAGCCGCGGGCAAACGCCGCCTCCCCGACCTCCGCCCGCCGGGCGGCCAGCCGTCCCGCCGGCCACTTCTCCGGCCAGACCGACTCCAGGTCCGGCCCGACCGCCCGACGGAAGTGCGCGTAGGCCGGGTTCGCCTTGAGGCGAGCGTTGAGGTCGTCGGCGTGCCAGGGGGTGAACAGCCCCCAGAACCGGCCGTCGGGTTCGAGCAGGTTCATCAGGTTGGCGTGGAACGTCTCGGCCACCCGCTCGCGGTGGCCGCGGTGCAGCAGGCACCGGACGTCCACCACGTCGTCGCAGACGAGCAGGTCCGCCCGCGCCCCGGTCGAGCCGGCGCCGATGCCGAACGCCGAGACGCTTGGGCCGATCGCCTCCGCCGGCCGGGCCACGGTGAACGCGGCCGCCGACCAGGCGCCGGCCGGCCGCAGCACCGGGAACACCAGCGGCACTGCGGCCGCGACATCCGTGATGGCGTCGCGCAGGAACCGGGTCCGCTCGGCCGCCAGCCGGGCGGTCGCGCACACCAGCTTGATCCGCAGCCCCGGCTGGCGGCCCAGCTCCCAGAGCAGCCGGCCGCAAACCTGCACGCTCTTGCCGTGGTCCCGCGGCAGTTCGACCAGCGCCTTGCGGTGCGCCGACAGGAACGCCTGTAGCTCGCGGTGGACGACGGCCTGACACAGCGGACGGCCGGCCGGGTCCGCCAGGCACAGCTCGATGAACGAGTCCGGCGACTCACGAGCCTGTCGGATCGCTTCCAGCACCACGAGCGTCTCGTCGAGCAGCGACGACGGCGACGGCCCGGTCGAGGAGTTGTTCGCGCTGGTCATGGCTGAGGGACTCCAGGTGGGCCGCGACCCGGGTCGCCTCCGAGCCGGGCGCGACCCCGGCCGGGTTGGCGTCGGCGCCGGACCGGTTCAGGGCGACCCGGTACTGCATGAGCTGGCGGGCGGCGGCGTGGCTGACGTCGGGGTCGGTGGACCGCAACTGGGCACGCATCGCGATCACGGACTCGGCCGCGGCCTCGGACGCGATGCGGGACTCGGCCGCTCGCAGGGCCGCGACCCACCGGGCGCGGTAGTAGTACTGCCACTGGCGGACGGTGTGGGGCGCCCGGCCGATCTGGGCGGCGATTGTGTCCCAGGCCGCGCCCGCGGCCCGCAACTCCGCGGCGTCGGCGATCATCTGGTCGCTTGGTGGGGTCGTCATCATTTGGCACCTCGTGGCGGGGGTTGGTGATATGTAATTTTGTACACTATTACTGACATGCACTCCGGCTGGCCGCTGTCAACCGGGATTTCGCGAAGAAGGGGTGGCCAGTCCTGGCGTCGGTTGCCACTGGCGAGCCGACGACGCCAGTCGGGTAGTACGTCAGTTTGGGAGGGCGAGGCTCCTGCCGAGCCAAAGCTCCCAAAGGCTCGGCAGGAGCCTCGCCCTCCCAAAAGCCTGGGCTCCCACCGCTCGGCAGGAGCCTCGCCCTCCCAAAAGCCAAACTGACTCACTACCCCCTGTCGTCGGGTGAGCGGGCGCTATCCGCCGGCTCCCAACCAGGCGGGCCGAATCTGATGACTTGCGACTTGTAAACTTGTGACTTGCGACTTACCCGGCGTGTTCTACGCTTCCGACGGGAACCAAACCTGACCCCGCACCGCGGGGCCCCGTCGGGGAGGTAGGCCGTGAACGCCGTACTGGTCGAGAGTCTCTTGGGCGGGGACCGTGAGTGGTCCGGCCCGTGCGTGGTGGTGCTGGACGCCGAGGCGTCGGTGAAGACGCCTGGCCCGGACAGCGTGGTGACGGGGGGACAGAAGTCCTACGCGCCGCGGTTCTCGTCCGGGCGGATCGAGGCTGATGCGTGTTACTTGCTCAAGGACCTGTCGGCGCTGGTGCTGGTGTCGCAGCAGACGTTCAAAGATAGCACCGGCGCGTCCCACGTCCGGCAGACGATGGTGGTCGCGGACCTGGCGCACGTGGTCGCGCTGGAGTTCACGAAGCTGACGCCGTTGAAGCGGCTGGGGGTCGAGGCGCCGGTCATCAACGACTCCGAGTACCGGGCGGGGATGCTGGTGGGGTGATCGGCTCTCGTTCCCAAGCTCTGCTTGGGAACGCAGGTCGCCAAGCTCCGCTTGGCGGACGTTGGAGC
>DATLIF010000338.1:0-41633 GCA_035539575.1 Fimbriiglobus sp.
CGATCAGCGCCCGGCCGAGCGGGAGCCGGGCCTCGTCCTCCGCCACCGGAGGCGGAGGACGAGGACCGGCTCCCGCTCGGCCGGGCGCTGATCGACGACATCGACCTCGAAGAGAACGGCGGTGACGACATCCCGTCTTACATGCCGCGGAAGGGCGCGCCGCCCGCGCCCAAGCCGGCGAAGCCAGCCCAGCAACCGGCCGGGCGGTCCGGCCGGGCCGCGAAGCCCGCCGCGCCGGCCAAGCCGAAGCTCGAGGCGAAGCCAGCCCAGCAACCCGCCCGTGGTTCGCGGTCGCAACCCGCCCGCCGCGGCGAGGAGCCGAAGCCGGCGCGGGAGGCGAAGAAGCCAGCAGCCGAGCCGAGGCCCGTGCCCAAGCCCGCGCCCAGGCCCGCGCCGCTGGCCGACGAGGATGCCGAGTTCGGGGCCGGTCTGGACCTGTAGCGGTCGCGGCCCCGGACACATGCTCTCATTCCCTTCTCACCACCGGGGATCGCGCTACCCCTCGGCCCGGGCGATTGATAAAACCGCTCCACAGGCGCCCACCACTCGCCGCACACCAATCTGACCTGCTCCGGGGGGCCGACCGTGCCCGTCCTGTTCGCCGCGACGCTCTTCGTCAGCGCCACGCTGCTGTTCATGGTCCAGCCGATGGTCGGGAAGATGATCCTGCCGCTGCTCGGCGGCAGCCCGGCCGCGTGGAACACCTGCATGGTGTTCTTTCAGGCGCTGTTGCTGCTCGGCTACCTGTACGCGCACCACGTCACCAGCAAGTACAGCCCGGCGAGGCAGACCGCCGTCCACCTCGGGGTACTCGGGGCCGCGATCGCGTGGATGGTCGTGGCAGCGATGCTCTCCCCGAACGACGCCCCGGTCGCGGTCTTCAAGAGTCTCGCCCCGCAGGGCCAGTCGTACCCGATGTTCGGGGTGATGGCGCTGCTGGCTGTCGCGATTGGATTGCCGTTCCTGGTCGTCTCGACCAGCGCCCCGCTACTGCAGAAGTGGTTCGCCTACACCGGCCACCCGTCGGCACGCGACCCGTACTTCCTCTACGCCGCCAGCAACGCCGGCAGCCTGATCTCGCTGTTGGGCTACCCGCTGGTGATCGAGCCGAGTCTGACGCTGGCCAGCCAGGCGTGGGTCTGGGCCGGCGGGTTCGTGCTGCTAATGGGCATGGTCTACCTGTGCGGCCAGGCGGCCAGTAGCCCGCTGCGGCCGCTGCCCAAGTCGAAGCCCGCGACCGCCGCCCAACCGGGGCAACCTTCCGTCGCCGACCCGGCCGCTCCGACCATCCTGCAAAAGCTCCGCTGGCTCGGTCTGGCGTTCGTGCCGTCGAGCCTGATGCTCGGCGTCACCTTCCACATGACCACCGACATCGCCTCGGTGCCGCTTCTGTGGGTCATCCCACTGGCTCTGTACCTGCTGACCTTCATCATCGCGTTCGGCCGTACCCCGAGTTGGTTCCGCCCGGTGCTGGCCAACCTCAGCCCGGTCCTGACACTGCTGCTGGTGTTCGTGCTGACCTCGAAGGTGGCGAGCCGGGACGGGTTCACCCCGTTCATGGCTCTGTCGATCCATGTGATCGTCTACTTCTTCACCGCGCTCCTGATGCACACGGAACTGGCCCGGGAGCGGCCGCACCCGACGCACTTGACCGAATACTACCTCTGGATCTCGATGGGCGGCGTGCTCGGCGGCATCTTCAATGCCCTCATCGCGCCGGTCTTCTTCAACGAGGCATACGAGTACCCGATCGCCATCGCCATCGGCTGCCTTCTGATCCCGAGTCTGACCGAAGACGCCGAGCCGACGCCCGAGCCGACCGGCTGGCGGCGGTGGCGGCCGTACATGCTCGACGTCCTCATTCCGCTGGCCATGCTCTGCCTGGTGAGCTGGCTGACCGTCCTGCCGGAGCGGGCCGACTGGTTCGTCTCGGCGTGCAACTGGGTGGCCGAGAAGATCACCGCGGCGCTCCAGTTCTGCGGGATGTCAGTCGGCGTCTCCCCCGACACTATCCAGATCCTGGCGGTCTACGCGGTGCCGTGCATCCTGTGCTTCTTCTTCATCGACCGCCCGGTCCGGTTCGGGCTGTGCGTGGCCGCGGTCCTCGGGGTCGGGATGTACCGCGCGTACGAGTCGAAGGACACGGTGGATGCCGCCCGCAGCTTCTTCGGCATCCTCCGGGTCGAGCACTACGGCGAGCGGCAGGCGCTCTTACGGTTCGAGGGGACCGACCCGGAAGACGGCGAGAAGAAGTTCTTCGCGTACCCGTTCGACCACCGGTTCTACAAGCTCTCGCACGGCACCACCCTGCACGGGATGCAGGCGGCCGAAAGCGACACGTACCCGCTCAAGGACGACCTGAAGACCCTCGGTGCGACGTCGCCGTGGAACACGCTGCTCACCCTCGGTGCGCAGGCCGCCTGGGACTTCCGCCAGGAACCGCTGACGTACTACCACCGCACCGGCCCGGTCGGGAAGATCTTCCACCGGTTCCGCGAGGTGGACCCGAATGGCGACGTGGCGATGGTCGGCCTGGGCAGCGGGTCGGCCGCGGCCTACGCCACGCCAGGGCAGAAGCTCACCTTCTACGAGATCGATCCGACCGTCATCGCCATGGTCGAGACGCCGAAGGTGATGAACCCGGACGAGGTGGCGAAGGGCGAGAAGCCCCGGATGGGGCCGTTCACCTTCATCGACGACGCCCGCAAGCGCAGCGCGACAATCGAACTGGTCCTCGGCGACGCCCGCCTGAAGCTGGAGGAGCACACGGACCGCAAGTACGCCCTGCTGCTGGTGGACGCGTTCAGTTCCGATTCAATCCCGGTCCACCTGCTGACCAAGGAAGCGCTACTGTTGTACAAGGACCGGCTGACCGAACACGGACTGCTAGCGCTGCACATCTCGAACCGGTACATCGACCTGGAACCGGTGGTTGGGGTGCTGGCGAAGGAGACGGGGCTGGTGGCGCGGGTGTTCCGGGACGACGACCAGAGCCCGCCGGGCAAGGCTCGGTCGTCGTGGGTGGTGCTGGCGAAGACCGACGCCGACCTGGGCGACGAGATCCTCGGCACAGACTCGGACGAACGATACGGCGCGATCGCCGGTGGGTTCGGGTACGACCTGTTCGACAACGCACGGTACGAGTTCTTCGTCTTCCCGTGGAAGAAACTGCGGACCCAGAAGAACCTGCGGCCGTGGACGGACGACTACTCGGACGTGCTGGCGGTGATGCAGATGAAGGAGATCCAGGCGGTCCGCCGGTTCTTCGGGCTGCCGACCCCGAAGGACGACTGAGGCGCCGCCGTGGCCGACCGGGTACTGATCCTGGGCGCGTCGGCCCGCGCCGCGGCCGCGTCGGCACGGCGGGCCGGGCTGGACCCGTTCGCCATCGACCTGTTCGCCGACGCCGACACGCAGCAACTCTGCGACTGCCTGCGCTGCCCGCCGGACCGCTACCCCGAGGGGCTGTTCGAGCTGGCGAAGCAAGCCCCGCCGATGCCGTGGATGTACACCGGCGGGCTGGAGAACTACCCGGAGCTGATCGCCGGCTTGGCCCGCGAGCGAGAGTTATGGGGGAACGGGCCGAACGCTCTCGGATACGCTCGCGATCCATACCAGATTGCCTGGATTCTTGAATACTACGAGCTACCAGGTCCAGGCGTGCGCCATCCATTGACCGGCTTGCCGCCAGAAGGATGCTGGCTACGGAAGCGGCGTGGTGGTTCTGGTGGTCTCGGTGTCCGAATCGCTACCCTCACGGATTTTGAATCTCCTTCCAGCGATCCAGATGGCCATTACTTTCAGCAGTTCGTTCCAGGTCGTTCGATGTCGGTGGCATTCAGTACCGGAGGCAAACTTGTCTGGCAACATCTCATGCTCGGTGTCACGATTCAACTCGTCGGCGAGTCCTGGCTACACGCTCCTCCCTTCCGGTACGCGGGCAACATTGGTCCGGTTGACTTGACGGACGAGATCACTCAACAAGTGCGAACTGCGGGCGACCGGATCGCGACCCATACCGGACTTCGTGGGACGTGGGGCATTGACTTTGTGATGCACCTTGAGTCCCCATATACCATCGAAGTCAACCCCCGATACCCCGCGTCCGCTGAGATCATCGAGTTTGCAACCGGTCGCCCGGTACTGGCGGTGGGCCTCGAAGACTCGGCCCACCCTACGAAGACCGTCGGCAAGGCCATCTACTACGCCCCACACCGCCTCACCTTCCCCGCCTCCGGCCCGTGGGACGACTCCGTCCGCCACGCCGCCGACGTCTGGCGCCGCCCCGACTTCGCCGACGTGCCGCACCCCGGCGAGGTCATCGAGGCCGGGCACCCGGTGCTAACCATCCTCACTGAAGCGGACACCGAGGCGGCATGTCTCGCCCGGTTACAATCACGGGCGGCGGAACTGGACCGCCTGTTCGGGTTCCCCACGCCGGAGGGCGAGTCATGCCGACCCTGAACGATCGGGCCGACCGTGTGGCCAACGAACTGGAGCGCAACGCCGACGCCTTGCGTGTGTCCGTCTCCCGCGTCGGCGGCAGCCGGGTGATCGACTGTGGTGGCGGTGTCACCGGCAGCCTCGCCGCCGGGCTGCTCATGGCCCGCGCCTGCCTCGCCGACCTCGCCGAAGTGGGGTTCGTGCCTTCCCCGATCGCAGAGTTGCCCGGCCCAGCGGTGCAGGTGCGGACCGACGACCCGGTGCGGGCGTGCCTGGCGTCGCAATACGCCGGCTGGCAAGTGTCGATCGATGGCAAGTTCTTCGGCATGGGCTCCGGCCCGATGCGAGCGGCCTATGCCAAGGAGGAACTCTTCCAGCACATCCCCGGCAAGGAGGAGCCGCAGTGCGCCGTTGGGGTGATCGAGTCCCGCAAGCACCCGACGGAAGAAGTGGTCTCGTCGCTGGTCCGCCGGCTGCCGCCGTCGGTGGAGCGACTAACGTTACTCGTTGCCCCGGCGTCGAGTCTCGCCGGCAACGTGCAGGTTGTGGCCCGCTCCGTCGAGACGGCCCTGCACAAGCTCCACGAACTCAAGTTCGACGTGAAGCAAGTCGTCAGCGGATACGGCGTCGCCCCGCTGCCGCCGGTCGCCCGTGACGAACTGGCCGCCATCGGCCGGACCAACGACGCCATCCTCTACGGCGGTCGGGTGACGCTCTGGGTGCGGACCGACGACGAGCATATTGAGGCGCTCGGCCCGCGGGTGCCGTCGAGTGCGTCGAAGGACCACGGGGCACTCTTCGCAGAACTCTTCGCCCGGTACGGCGACTTCTACAAGATCGACCCGCTCTTGTTCTCGCCCGCCGAGGTGACGTTCGTGAACCTGAAGACTGGCAACTGTCACACGTTTGGCCAGGTCGAACCGGCGTTGTTGCGGAAGTCGTTCTACGGGGAGTAACAGTCGTGCGGATCGCCCTGCTCTCCGGCGGCACAGGCTGGCACGTTAAAGACCTGGCGCGGGCCGCGGCCGACCTCGGCCACGCCGCCGGCATCCTCGACTTCCGCCGACTATCCGCCGGTGCCCCCAGCCAGGGATACGAACCGCTTGCCGGCTACGATGCCGTGGTCGTCCGCACCATGCCGGCCGGGTCGCTGGAGCAGGTTGTCTTCCGCATGGACATGCTCCACGCGGCGGCTGCGGCCGGCGTCCTGGTACTCAACCCGCCGCGGGCCGTCGAGGCGTGCGTGGACAAGTACCTGACCAACGTCCGGCTCCTCGCCGCCGGGCTGCCGGTGCCGGAGACGGTCGCCTGCCAACGGGCCGACGACGCCCTGATGGCGTTCGACCGCCTCGGCGGCGATGTGGTGGTGAAGCCGCTATTCGGCGCCGAGGGTCGCGGTATGGTGCGGGTGATCGACCCCGAACTGGCGTGGCGGACCTTCCGTGCCATCGAGCAGACTGGCGGGGTGATCTACCTGCAACGGTTCGTCCGCCACCCCGGCTGGGATCTGCGGGCGTTCGTGATCGGCGGCAAGGTGGTCGCGGCCATGAAGCGCACAGCCCGCGGCGACTGGCGGACGAACGTCGCCCAGGGCGGCACCGCCGAGCGGGCCGAGTTGGCTTTTTCCGAACGCAAGCTGGCCGTGCAGGCGGCCGAGGCGGTCGGGACGGCGGTGGCCGGTGTGGACTTGTTGCCGGGGCCGGGTGGGGAGTGGTTCGTGATCGAGGTAAACGCGGTCCCCGGCTGGCGGGCGCTCGCCGCGGTAACAGGGCATGACATCGCAAGGACGGTCGTCCGGTTCCTGGCCGAGGAGTACCGGCTGTGAAGTTCAATGTTAGCATAAGAGAGCAGATCGCGTGCATCTGGGAGGTGTGCTCCCGAAAAGTCGGGAATGTCCACCCTGGCGCCTCGTTCGCCGATACGACGTTCACGGACTTTTTGCTCAGTGCTGCGGCGATGGATGTGACCTTCAACTGCCAAAACTACGGTGGTGTCGGACCGGCGATCTACCTGACCGTGGAAGATAATAAGCGACTGGTCGGCAAAAACACTAACCTCGGTATTACCTTACTACTAGCTCCGCTCTGCGCCGCGGGGATGCCCTTTCGATCCATGTTGCCAAGCATCTTAAACTCGCTGACCGTCGCCGACGCTGTACAGGTCTACCACGCCATCCGCCTCGCCAACCCCGGCGGCCTCGGTGACGCCCCGGACCAGGACGTCCGCTCCGAGCCAACTGTCACCCTGCTCGAAGCGATGAAGCTCGCCGCAGACCACGACCTGATCGCCCGACAGTACGCCAACGGGTTCGCCGACGTCTTCGACTTCGGCGTGCCCGCGTTCCTCCAAGGGCTGGAGCAGTTCGGCTGCGTCGAGGCCGCGGTCATCGACTGCCAACTCCAGTGGCTCTCCGCGTATCCCGACTCGCTCATCGCCCGTAAGAACGGTCCGGCCATCGCCGAGGACGTTCGGCAACGCGCCGTTGAGGTGCTGCGGCTCGGCGGACTCTCCACTACCGAGGGCCGCGCCGCCGGGTTCGCGCTAGACCGGCACCTGCGCTCCGACGGCAACAGGCTCAACCCCGGCACCACCGCCGACCTGATCACCGCTTGCCTGTTCGTCGCCCTGCGGGAGAATAAGGTAGCGCCCTCCGCACCGTTCCGCTGGAACGTCCCCGACTGGCTCTAATCATGGCCTCCGAACGCTACGTCGTCCGCGTCACCAAGGACCACCTGGTCTTCTGCTCTGGCCACTTCATCAGCTACGCCGGCCACCAGTGCGAGCGGCTGCACGGCCACAACTACCGCGCCACCGTCGAGGTCGAGGGGCCGCTCGACGAAAACTTCTACGTCTTCGACTTCATCGCGCTGAAGCAGCGCACGAAAGAGATCACCGACGAACTCGATACCACATGCTGCTCGCCACAGCAAACCCGGTCATCAAGGTCGAGGAGCAATCGGGCCGCGTGCGGGTGACGTACCGTGACCGCGAGTGGATCTTCCCGCGCGAGGACTGCGTCCTGCTCCCCATCGAGAACACTACCGCCGAGTTGATCGCCCGCTACATCGCCGGCCGGCTCGCCGACGCCCTCCGCACCCGGCACAACTTCTCCCCGATCGTCCTCCGCGTCGAGGTCGAGGAGAACGTCGGCCAGTCCGCGACTTACGAGTGGCGCCCGGCCTGACCGAGCTACGTCGTTTGCAGGCCCCGATCTCCAGACGCATTTCAGTAGCACGTCCCACTGACTTCGTATTCCGTTTCGATTCGAGCGGCTTGCCGTCTATCATCCGGTTGTTTCTGCCGGCGACCGGACCCGGCCCGCATAACTGACCCCCCAACACCGGACCGCATGATGGCCAACCCGCCCGACGCCAAGCCCGGCCCGTCGGCCCACGCCGCCGAGGGGTCGGGGTTTCGCCTGCTCACCCCGCTCAACGTGATGGTCCTGGCCGTCCCGGTGGCGGTCGCCCTCAAGTTCGCCGGGGCGTCGCCAGTGTGGGTGTTCGTCGGCGCGGGGCTGGGCATCATCCCGCTGGCCGGGTACATGGGCAAGGCGACCGAGGCGCTGGCCGAGCGGCTCGGCGCCGCGGCCGGCGGCCTGCTCAACGCCACCTTCGGAAACGCGGCCGAACTCATCATCGCCCTAATGATTCTGTCTCGCGGCCCCGAGCTGTACCCGCTCGTCAAGGCGACCGTCACCGGCTCGATCATCGGCAACCTGCTCCTGGTGCTGGGGCTGGCGATCCTGGTCGGCGGGCTGCGGTTCAAGACCCAGAAGTTCGACCGCACCCACGCCGGGGTCGGGGCCACCCTGCTGGCCATCGCGGCCGCGGGACTGTTGGTCCCGACCCTCTTCTTTTACCTGCTCCCCTCGGGCCGTGCCGGGCAGACGCCCGCCGAGATCCACCTGAGCGAGGAGATCGCCGTTGTCCTGATCGTGATCTACGGGCTGAGCCTGGTGTTCACCCTGCACACGCACCGGCTCATCAGCGGTGCGGAGCAGGACCGGCACCCGGAGCAACGAGCGGGCCACGACCACTGGGGCGTGGGGCTGGCGCTGGGGGTGCTGCTGGCGTCCACCGCCGGTGTCGCGGTGCTCAGTGAGTGGCTGGTCAGCGCGATCGAGCACGCCGGTCCCGTTCTCGGGATGACCGAGATCTTCATGGGTGTGATCGTCGTGGCGATCGTGGGCAACGCGGCCGAGCACTCGACCGCGGTGCTGGTCGCCTACCGCGACCGGATGGACCTGTCGCTCCAGATCGCGGTCGGCAGCAGCATCCAGGTGGCGCTATTCGTCGCACCTGTGCTGGTGTTCGCCAGCCTGCTGATGGGTCACTCGCCTCTACTCGACCTGCACTTCACCCCGATGGAGGTGGCGGCGGTGGTGCTAAGTGTCGCCATCACCGCGCTGGTCTGCCAGGACGGCGAGTCGAACTGGCTGGAGGGGGCGATGCTCCTGGCCCTGTACCTGATCCTCGGCCTCGCGTTCTACAACCTGCCGGCCGCCCCCTGACACCCGCCCGGAGGCACCCTCATGGCCCTGCGAATCGAGGACTACGCGCTGATCGGCGACTGCCAGACGGCGGCGCTGGTCGGCACCGACGGGTCGATCGACTGGCTGTGCCTGCCGCGGTTCGACTCGGACGCGTGCTTCGCCGCGCTCCTGGGTACGCCCGACCATGGCCGCTGGCAGGTCGCCCCGACGACACCGGTTCGTTGCGTCCGCCGGTCGTATCGCGGCGACACACTGGTGCTGGACACGGAATTCGAGACGGACGGCGGCGCGGTCCGCGTCACCGACTTCATGCCGATCCGCGGCAAGGCGCCGGACGTGGTGCGGATCGTCGAGGGGGTGCGCGGCCGGGTGTCGATGCGGTCGGAACTGGTGATCCGGTTCGACTACGGGTCGTTCGTCCCGTGGGTCCGGCGGGCGGCCGACGGAATCCGTGCCGTCGCCGGCCCGGACTCGCTCCAACTCCACACGACCGCCGAGACCCACGGCGAGAACCTGAAGACGGTCTCCGAGTTCGCGGTGGCCGCGGGTCAGCGAGTGCCGTTCGTGCTCACCTGGGAGCACTCTTACGAGCCGGAGCCGGCGGCGATCGACCCGGAGCAGGCGTTGCGGGACACCTTGTCGTGGTGGGGCGAGTGGTCGGCCCGCTGCACCTACGACGGCGAGTGGCGCGACCTGGTCGTGCGGTCGCTCATCACGCTCAAGGCGTTGACATACATGCCGTCCGGTGGGATCGTGGCGGCCGCGACCACCTCGCTGCCGGAGAAGATCGGAGGCGTGCGGAACTGGGACTACCGCTACTGCTGGCTGCGAGACGCCACCCTCACCCTGTTGGCCCTGATCAACGCCGGGTTCGTGGACGAGGCCCGGGAGTGGGGCGACTGGCTGCTGCGGGCCGTGGCCGGCGACCCGAGCCGGACGAAGATCATGTACGGGCTGGCCGGGGAGCGGCGGCTGCCCGAGTACGAAGTACCGTGGCTGCCGGGGTACGAGGGATCGAAGCCGGTCCGGGTCGGGAACGCCGCCCACGACCAGTTCCAGCTCGATGTGTACGGCGAGGTCTGCGACGTCCTGCACCACGCCCGGCTGGCCGGCTTCCGGCCGCGAGAGGTGAGCTGGAACCTGGCCCGATCCCTGGTCGGGTTCGTCGTGGCCGCGTGGCGCGAACCGGACGAGGGCATCTGGGAAGTCCGCGGCCCCCGGCAGCACTTCACCCACTCGAAGGTCATGGCCTGGGTCGCCCTCGACCGGGTCATCAAGTCGGCCGAGCACTTCAAGATGGAGGCCCCGCTCAGGGAGTGGCGGCGGGTGCGAAAGGCGATCCACGACCGCGTCTGTCAGGACGGGTACAACGCCGAACTCAACTCGTTCACCCAGGCGTTCGGGTCGAAGCTGCTCGACGCGAGCTTGCTGATGATCCCGCTGGTCGGGTTCCTACCGCCGGACGACCCGCGTGTCGTCGGGACGGTGGCCGCGGTGGAGAAGTACCTGCGCAAGGACGGGTTCGTGGCCCGGTACGACACCGGACAGACCAACGACGGCCTACCGCCGGGCGAGGGGGCGTTCCTGCCCTGCACATTCTGGCTGGCCGACTGCTACGCTCAGATGGGCCGGCGCGACGAGGCCCGGGAGCTGTTCGGGCGGCTGACCGGCCTGTGCAACGACGTGGGCCTGCTCGCCGAGGAGTACGACCCCGTGGCCGGTCGGCTGGTCGGCAACTTCCCGCAGGCGTTCAGTCACGTCGGGTTGGTGAACACCGCGTTCAATCTGTCTCGACCGGCCGAGTGCCCGGCCGAGCAGCGCAAGCGAGCGTGACGCCGCTCGTCACACCGCGGTCCGCTGATACCGTTCCCGCTCCCAGTTGAATTCCCGGTCCCGCCGCAGGTGGTGGTAAGCCAGCCCGACGAACGCGATCCCCAGCCCGATCACCGCGCATGCCGTCAGGAAGATCAGGATGAACACCAGCGGCCGGTCCATTTGAGACAGCTTCACTAGGACCGGGGTCCCGTCGTCGGTCCCGGCCCGGACCGCCTGATACCGGTTGCCGATCCCGATGGCGGTCAGCCCCAGGCCGAGGAACGCCCCCGCCGCGATGATCGCCCCGCAGAGTGCTCGCATCGACACGCCCTCCCGTGTGAGGCCCGTCGGGGCCGGTTATCGCAGCATGCCTTCCAACATCGACAGCGCCCCGCCGCAGACCAGCAGGATCACGCCCAGGATCATGATGATTGCGCCGCAGCCGCAGCTCGGCCAGCAGCCGTAGGGGCCCTTCGGTCCCCACTGCTCATTGCCGCCGCCGACCCGACCGAAGAACCCGCCGCCGCCCAGTCCGCCGTCGGTGCTCATGAGACCGGCCCTCGTGGTGTTGCCGCCGCTCACCGCGGCGAAGCGACCCGCCCCTCGTCGAACGCCTGCTTCGCCGCCCGGGCCTGCGGCGCCCACCGCCGGATGTCGCGGACCCGGGTCTCCGGGCTGGGGTGGCTCGACAGGAACTCGGGCAGCCCCGCTCCGCCCCGGGACATCATCCGCTGCCAGAACTCGGCCGCCTCGTCCGGGTCGTACCCCGCGAACGGCAGCAGGAAGACGCCGATGTGGTCGGCTTCCGACTCCTGCTGCCGGTCATATTGAAGGCTACTCAGGATGTTCCCGCCGCCCTGCAGCCGGGCCACCCGCTCGCTACCGTGGTGCGCCAGGGCATGGGCCATCTCGTGCGCCAGCACAGACGCCAGTTCACCGTCGTCCGCGGCCACCCGCAGGATGCCGGTGAATACGAAGATCTTGCCGGCCGGCAGGCAGAAGGCGTTGGCCTGCCGCTCGCGGATGACATCGGCCTCCCACTCGAACCGGTAGCCCCGCACCTTCAGGTTGATCTCCCGCTGAAGTGGTTCGATCCCGGCGGCCCGTACCAGCTTTTCGGCCACCCGGCGGACCCGTTGGACATCCGGGGCGTCGTCCGGCAGGATCAAGTCCCGGTACTCGGCTCGCACCTCCTGGGCGGTCCGACGGCCGACCGCCAGTTCCTGCTGCGGGGTCAGGGCGAGCGCCTGATCTCGTCCGCCGGGGCCGTCCCCGGGCCGCTGCGGCGCCTCGGCGAGGCCACACCCGGCGATCAGGACGGCCACCCAACAGACCGCCGCGCGTGCTCGCATCGGTTGCCCCCGGGCTGATCGTCACCCGGCTCGCGACTCAATTGGCGGCCCGGGCGCAACCATGTTAGGCAGCACCTTGGACCAACGGGCAAGATTTCGTACCGTTCTTCCGGGAGGACTGGGACCAAACATGACCTCGACCGACGCCATCGTAGTCGGGCAGGGCTTCGCGGGGACGGCCGTGGCTTGGGCCCTCCGGTGGTACGGGCACCGTGTCACCGTCATCGATCGGGCGTCCGATGTGACAGCATCCCGGGTCGCGGCCGGGCTGATTACACCAATCACCGGCCAGCGTCTGGCGAAGTCATGGCAGTTCGACGAGCTGTGGCCGGCGGCGACGGTGTTCTACCGACGGGTCGAGTCGGAACTTCGATCCCCGGTCCTCCACCTCGGCCCGTCGCTTCGACTCTTTGCCGACGCCGGCGAGGTGGCCGTCTTCGGCCGTCAGGCGAACCGCTTCCCCGAGTTGGTCGGCCCGCCCGATCCGCCGGTGGTCGTCGAAGCATTCACGGCCCCGCTTGGGGGGTTCCAGATGGCGCCCGCCGCGTGGCTGGACGCGACGGCGTACCTCGACGCTTCACGACGCCACTTCGAGCGAGAAGGCTGTTATCTCTCGGCGAAGGTGGACCCGAGTCACGACATCGAACTGGCCCCCGACTGGGTTCGACTGCCCCGTCTCGATATCCGCGGCCGCTGGCTCGTGTTCTGCCAGGGGTACGACGCGGCGGGCAATCCGTGGCTACCCGGCATGCAGGTCCACCCGGTCCAGGGCGAGATCCTGACACTGCGGATCGCCGGTCTGAGCGAGCGACGGGTCGTCCACCGGGGGGTCTGGCTCGCCCCGCGCGGCGGCGACACCTTCCTGGCCGGCTCGACGTACGACCGCGGCCGCCACGACAGCGTCCCCACGACCCGCGGCCGGGACGAGATCTGTGCGCGAGTACGGGAGTTCCTCCGCCTGCCGTTTGACGTGATCGACCACCGGGCGGCGGTGCGGCCGGTCGCCCCCGGGAACCGGCCGGTGTTCGGTGTGAACCCCGAACGCCCTCAACTGGGTTACCTGAACGGGCTTGGCTCGAAGGGGGCACTCCAGGCGCCATACTTCGCCGACTTGCTGGCGAGCCGGCTGGTAAGTACCTGGTAAGAAAGCCGCATACCTGATCGCGTGTGATCGCAACCAACAAGGGTCGTGCCGATGGACTTGCAACTGACGGGCGACACGGCCGTGGTCTTCGGCGCGGCGCGGGGGCTGGGGTACGCGATCGCGGCGGCGTTCGCGGCCGAGGGGGCACGGGTGGTACTTGCCGACGCATCCGCCACGGTGGCCGAGGCCGCACGCGCCGTCCCCGACGCCCGATCCGCCGTCGTGGACGTGACGGATTACCCGGCGGTGCGGGCCTACGCCGAGCGACTCTTGTCCGAGCCCAGCGGCGTGCATCACGTCGTGTACGCGGTCGGGGTCGGGTCAGGGAAGTTCGGGTTCCCGTTCTGGAACCTTGACCCGGCGGACTGGGACCGGGTGCTGCGGGTGAACCTCGTCGGGGCGGCGAACGTGGCCCACGCCTTCGCCCCGGCCATGGCCGCGGCCCGGCGGGGGACGATGGCGTTCCTCTCGTCGGTGGCCGGGCAGATCGGGTCGCAGTCCGACCCGCCCTACAGCGCCGCCAAGGCCGGGCTGATCAACTTCGCCCAGTGTGCGGCCAAGGACCTGGCGCCGTTCGGCGTGCGGGTGAACACGCTCTGCCCCGGCATGGTGCAGACGCCGCTGAACCGATCCGTCTGGCAGTCGTGGGCGGACCGCCAGCCGGCCGACGCGCGACAGTCCTACGAGGAGTGGACGGCGGAAAAGATCCGCCGGCTGGTCCCGCTCAACCGGTGGCAGACGCCCGAGGACGTGGCCGCGATGGCGGTCTTCCTGGCCTCGCCGCGGGCGCAGAACGTCACCGGCCAGACGATCAACGTGGACGGCGGATACGTCATGAGATGACGGCCCCGCCCCATCGAATCAGTCACCGGACCTGGAGTTGCGAGCGGCCGCGAGGCAAATCGAAACAGACGACAACGTCACGGCCGTCACGCCGCCAGGTGCCGGATTTCAGGTCTAGCGGCCTCGACACCTCACGCAGGGCGGCCGCCTCCTTGCCCGTCGTGATCCGCGGCGCGGCGTCCCCGGCAGACTCCACCTTCAGGGTGAACCGCGGGCTGGCGAACGGAGCGTCCAGCGCGACCACGCCGTCCGCGTGCCCGATCCGCGTCAACTCCTTCGCCGCCCAGTACCTGGCGATCTCGCTGAGCTTCATCCACAGCAGGTGGTCGTACCGCTTGTGCAGCCGACGGACCGCCTCCTGAAATACCTTGAACCCGACCTCCTCGCCGTTGAAGTAGATGCCGGTCCAGTGGCAGACCAGGCAGGCCGGCTCGCCCCGCTCGACCACGTCCACCAGCCGGCCGGACTTCAGGTCCGCGGTGATGAACTTGTCCACGCTGCCACGGTCGGAGCAGTCCCAGCCGCCGGTCCAGTCGCCGGTGCAGCCGATGACAGACACCACACACTTCGGGTCAGGACCGTCCAGGCCGGAGACGTTCTCGACCCGCGGGGCAACGCTCCGGTCGCCCCGGTCGTACAGGTGGCGGAAGTAGTGCGGAACCTCCGCCTTGAAGACGTCGCGGCACGACTCCAGCGTGGCCCGTGATAACTCCGGGAGAACCCTGCCGGCGAACCCGCCGGGCGTGGTGATCCCCTCACACGGCAGTCCGACGTTCTTGAGGATCTTCAGCGCGTAGGCCATGTAGTCGGCCAGCTCGTCCGCCGACCGGCCGACGGTCCAGTCCCAGTTCTCCTGATACCGAATGCTCCGTTCGGGGTGCGGTTGGCCGGTTTTCGTGTCGATGACCCAGGTGTGCGTGACCATCTCCGGGTGGATGTCCCAGTCCGACAGCAGGCGCTTGCGGACGAGATCCAGGCTGTTGTCGAGGGCCTCGGCCGTCCAGCCGGGGAGGACGCGGTCGAGCCGGCCGACGCACGCCGGGTACGGGACGACGCTGTACTTTCCCTTGACGCCGTGTTCGCCGCACCAGTCGGCGAACTTGCGGACGAAGTCGTCCGGGATCTCGTTCGGCCAGTCGCGCCACGGCTGCCGCCATTCCCTCTTCTTGCCCCAGGCGGCGGCGAACTGCGGGATCGCGAACTTGTTCAGGTTCACCAGGCAGGTCGAGTCGTCGATGATGAACGACACCGGCACCCGGCCCTGCGGGTTGAGGACCGTCACGCCCTTGTCGCGGGCCGGCCGGTCGCCGGGCACCTGGGCGAACACACCAGAGGTGAGGCTCGCCGCGCCGAACGACTGGGCCGCCGTCCGCAAGAAGTGCCGCCGCGTAACCTGCTCCATCGGACGGACCCCCTTATCACCCGGAGAGCCAGCGGTCGAGGTTGTCGCGAACGAACTCATCGTCGGTCAGGTGCGGGTAGGCGCGGCAGACGCGGTCGATCTCCTCGGCCTGGCCAGGGCTGAGCGTCTCGCGCGGGTCCAGGCACCACGTCCCGGCCAGAATCCCCTGGCGGCGCAGCACCTCGTGGACCCCGGCAATGCAGCCGGCGAACCCGTTGGCCGCGTCGAAGATCGCCGCGTTGGCGTCGGTCAGTTCGCCGTTGAGGCGGAGCAACTCCGCCGGTACGGCCCCGCCGGCCGTTACCTCGTGGCAGGCCCGCAGCAACTCCACCGTCCGACGGGTCCAGACCGCCCACTGGCCGAGCAGCCCGCCGACGATCCGCCGCTCGACCTTCTGGACGCAGTTCTGGAACCGGAACGGCGTCACCAGGTCGAGCACGATGTTGTCGTCGTTCCCCGTGTACAGGGCGATATCGTCGCGGCCGGCCTCGACCACCGCCCGCACCACGTCGAGCGTCTGGTAACGGTTGAACGGCGCGATCTTGACCGCGACCACGTTCTCGACCTCGGCCAGCCGCCGCCAGAACCCGAACGGCAGCACACGCCCGCCGACCGCCGGCTGGAGGTAGAAGCCGACGACCGGCAGGACCGCCGCCAGCCGCCGGCAGTGGTTGAGGAGCCCGTCCTCGGTCTCGGCCTGAAGCGCCCCCAGGCTCACCAGCACCGCGTGGTAGCCGCACTCGCGGGCCAGTTCCGCCTCGGCGACCGCCTGTCGGGTCGGGCCGCAGGCACCGGCAATCCGCACGACCGGCTCCGGCCGGCGGCGGTCGGCCCGGTCCATCTCCTCGGCGACCAGTTCCAGCACCGGCCGCAACAGGGCGTGCTTCGGGTCGCGGATGGCGAACTGCGTCGTGTGGACGCCGACCGCCAGCCCACCGGCCCCAGCGTCAAGGTAGTACCGGATCAATACCCGCTGACGGCGCTCGTCGAGCCGCCGGTCGGCTGTCAGCGCCAGCGGGCAGGCCGGGATCACCTGCCCGCGCCGCAGGGCGCCACCGACCCGTGAGTCAAGTCGTATCGTCATGGGAGTTCGTTTCGGCTCGCTCGGGAAGTACGGTCGGGGGACTCGGCCTTTATCGCCCGCCGGGGTCTCTACGCTGGAGCGGGCCGATGTACTCGGTCGCGATCACCACGTCGTCGAACCAGACCCTGCTGACGTGCCCCTTCACCGCTTTCGTTATGTAGACGTACAGCCAGACATAATTGAGATTCAACTCCTTTGCGGTCCGCCAGCGGAAACCATCGAACGGGGCGCCGCCCTCCGGCACGGTGAACGACTCCGGGCCGCTCTTCGCGTCGCTCCACCGGATCCCTTCGCCCCCTTCACCGCGCTGGAACTTGTCGTATACCCACTTCCCCTTCGGGAAGCCCTTGCCGAGGTGGCCGACCGACTTGCCGTCGATCCACAGGGCCGCCTCGCCGTTAGAGTCGCCGACGTCGTTCATCTTTACCATGAACTCGACGCACACCCACTTGCTGCGCTCGACCTTCAGCTTCGGGTCGCGGATGAAGGTGTTGCCCCAGGTCTGCCCCCTCGGCGGGCTGCCGCGCATCTCGCACCAGTACGTGTAGAAGTCCCAGACCCAGTTGTTGCCGAACGGCTCGACCCCCACGGTGAACGTCTTGTCGCCGGCCGGCCGCAGCCCGGCCCCGCCCTGCGGCCACGACGTCGGCGGGTTGTAGCCGCCGATGTTCGTGCCAAAGTGGTGGATCGGGGCACACTCGGGGTCAAACTTGACGTAGAACCGGGCATAGAGTTTGTCATAACCCGGTTTGAGCCGACGAAACAGTTGCCCGCCGGTCCCCTGTCCGCCGACGTGCGTCACCAGCAGCGATTGCTTGCCGCCGCTACCTGCCGGCACGTCGGCGGACAGGGAAAGGTTGTCCGGCCCGGAGGCCGTCTCCCAGCGGCTCGTCACCCCGGCGAGGCCCTTGGCCTCGAAGTTCTCCGCGAAGATGACCCGTGGGTCTTTCTCGATGCCCGCGTCGCCGGGATACCCGTCCGCGATGCCGGCGGTGTTCGGCTTCGCGTCCTGCTTCACCTGTCGCAGTCGCTCGAGTCGTTCGCGCCCGCGGCGGTCGATCCAGGACGTGCGGCACTCCTCGCACAGTTCCTCGAAAAGCCGGATCGCCTCGTCCGTCTTGCCGGCGCGGGCCAGCGCCTCCGCTTCCCTGAACCGCTCCTCGCCGGTGGTCAGCCCGGCGGCCATGATGCGGATGGCCTCCTCGCGGGTGACGTTCGACGGCACCTTGGCGAGCACCGGCGGGTTCGGGTCGGTGAGGACGCCGTAGGCAGCCGGGACCCGCTCGCGGAACAGCCGGCCGCGCATGTCCTGCTGCATATTGAACGCGTCCCCGCCCTGGCGGCTGCCGGCCGGGTCGATGTCCGCGATCGCCAGGCCGTCATCGCCCTCGGCCTGCGCGACGATCTTGCCCTGCGGGGAGATGATCATGCTCCCGCGGCCGCGCTGGGCGACCACCAGCCAGACGAAGTTCTCCACCGCCCGGGTGCGGAACGCGGCCAGGCTGACGTCGCCGTCCCCGATCGCCGCCCCACCGAGGGTCGGGTGGAAGATCACGTCCGCCCCCTGCAGCGCCAGACACCGCGGCGCCTCCGGGAAGACCATGTCGTAGCAGATCAGCATCCCGACGGTGCCCAGGCCGGGCGCCTCGAACACCGGGAACCGGTCGCCGCGGGCGTGGCCCTGCTCGGGCAGCGGGAGGTTGACCTTGTGGTACCGGCCGATCTCCTTGCCGTCCCGCCCCAGCAGGAACGCGGTGTTATGCGAGGTGCCGTCCGGCTCGACGGTGTCGTTGCAGCAGACGAGGTACATGCGGTGCTTCGCCGCCGCCTTCCCGAGCCGGTCGAGCATCCGCGTCACCGCCTCGGGCAATACCTCCCGAAGCCGGGTCGGGTGGGCCACCTCCCACTTGAGCAGGCCGAGCGTGTCCTCCGGCAGCGCCACCGCGCCGCAGCCGGCCTCCCCGGCCTTGTGGACGAGCTTCTCCAACTCACCGAGTGAGGCATCGACGCGGGCCAGCGCCTCGGCAGGCGTCAGCCGGTAATCGATGGTCCGGTTCCGCGGCTGGGCGGCCGCGACGCGTATCACCGACTTGCCCTTCGGGGCCGGCGGGGCGTCGTCGCCGGCACTGGCCGGTGTGGGCTGCCCAACACCCAGGAACAGTGCGCAGAGGACGGAAAGGCACGGCTTACTCAGCAGGTGGAGCATGTCCATCGACCCCTTGGGGCGTTGCAAGGCGATCATAGTGTCAGCGGCCCTTCGAGGGTGGCTTCGGTTCAACAACTTCGGGGAGCGCCTCGCCCTCACGCAGCCGCCACCAGCGCTGGCCTTCCAGGCCGGTGAAGGTTTGCTCGCGTCCCGAGGGCCAGCGGACCGTGACGCGCTCCGCCCGCTTCGCCGCGCCGAGCCCGACGAGCAAGCGTCGCTCGCTCGCCGACAGATAGCTGCCGCCGCCGTTCACGAAGCGGACCTGCTTGCCGGCCGTGGTTTCGATCTCAACGCGCGCGCCGATCGCGTTGCGGTTGCTCGTCTTGCCATCCCCAACCAGTTCTAGACGCAGCCAACCGTGGGCCGTCTCCGTGCGATTGTGTAAGAGCGCGATCGGGCCGCCGACGTGGCTGAAGGCCAGATCGGGCCGGCCGTCGTTGTCGAAATCCGCCCAGGCCAGTCCGCGGCCGACGCGCGGCTCCCGGAAATAGACACCCACCTCGGCCGAGCCGTCCCGGAAGCGCCCCGACCCCTGACCGAGGAAAAGCTGTGCCTCCTGGGCGTAGGGCGCGCTATAGACCTCGGCGGCATGGCGTTCGACGTGACCGTTGGCGACGGCCAGGTCGAGCCGGCCGTCCAGATCGACGTCACAGAAGACCGTGCCGAAGCCGAGCCGGTTCAGACTCGGCACACCCAGGCCGGAGCGGTGCGTCCCGTAGTGGAAGTGCATGCGGCCCGCGTTCAGGAAGAGGACGTTCGGCACGCCGTGAAAATTGGTCACGAACAGAGAGGGCCGTCCGCTGTCGTCCAGGTCGCCCGCGTCGACGCCCATGCCCGCGATGTTCTCGCCGCTCGACCCCACGGCGCAGCCGCTGAGCATGGCCTTCTCGACGAACTTTCCGCCGCCCTGGTTGTGGAAGAGGTAGGCCGGCCGCATGTCGTTGGCCGCGTAGATGTCGATCCGCCCGTCGTCGTCCAGATCGGTGAGAACCACGCCGAGCCCGGGCGCGGGCGACGCGGCGGCGACGCCGGACGTTTCAGTCACGTCGGAAAACTTCCCGTCGCCCTCGTTGCGATAGAGCCGGTGCGTCACCGCGGCGAACTGACTCGGCATGCAATTGAAGAGCACTTTCTCGGGGCCGTACTCGCAGAGTGGGTAATTCGCGAGATCGACCTCGACATAGTTGCACACGTAGAGATCCAGGTCGCCGTCACCCTCGATGTCGCCCCAGCCACAACTCGTGGCCCAGTGTGGGTCGTGCAGGCCACCCGCCCTGGCGGTCACGTCCGCGAACCGCCGCCCGCCCCGGCCGTCGGGTTCGTTGTGATAGAGGATGACGCTACCCCAACAGGTCACCACGAGATCGTCGAAACCATCGCCATCGAAATCGCCGACCGCGCAGCCCATGCCGAAGCCCGCGCGGGCCAGGCCAGCCGCCTCGGTGACGTCGGCAAACGTCCCGTCGCCGGTGTTCCGGTAAAGCTTGTTCGTGGGGAGCAGACCGTCTGCGGACGAGGACCGGACGGGGCCGTCCTGAACGCAGAACAGGTCGAGCCAGCCGTCGGCGTCATAGTCGATCCAGCCCAGTCCGCTGCCCATCGTCTCGAGGATGTAGTTCCGCGGCGTGGCCGGGTCGAAGTGCCGGAACCCGATCCCACCGACGGCGGCGACGTCCACGAACCAGGGGACTCCTGGGGTCTGCGTCCCAGAGAGCGGCGGCGCGGCGACAGTGTCGGAAGACGGAGTGGAGGGGAACAGGAGAACGAACACCAGGGCAACCCCGGCAAGGGCAAGGGCCGTTGCCGCACTCAGGCGAAGCCAGATCGTAGGAACGGTTGGCTTCACCGGGTCACCCCGTCCCGCCCTGCCAGGCGTCGATGCTCGGCCGCCTTCGCCGACTCGCCCTTCTGGCCGTAGTACGAAGCCAGAAGCCGGTGTGCGGCAGCGTACCCCGGGTCCTCCCTGAGTACGACCTGTAGTGAAGCGAGTGCTTCCTCGGCCCGGCCGCTACCGAAAAGTAGTTCGGCGCGCCGGACCCGCACGGCCAGGCTCTCCGTCTCACCCGGTTGGGCTGTGTCTTTCTCGAAGTTCTCCCGCTGAACCCCGGCCAGCACGCGCTGGGCTTCCTCGGTCTGGCCAGCCCGGGCCAGGGCCAGACCGAGGTGGTAGCGGGCTTCCTTGTGTGAGCCACCACCCTCCGCGATCACCCGGCGCAGAAGCGGTATCGCCCGTTCCGCTTCATCCGCCTCGTAGTGAAGGACCGCGAGGAGCAGGAGACCGGGCGTGAACTGGGGCTGGCGAGCAAGAAGCTTGTTGAGAAGTGCCCGCGCTTCCGCGTTGGCGTCGCGGGCGTGGCACACCCGCGCCTGAAGGTAGAGCAATTCCTGATCGTCCGGTTGTCGCTGAAGATACCGGCGGCAGACGTGATCCGCGTCTTCGAACCGACCACTCGCCAGGCTGAACCAGACGACCTTTCTCGCCGTCGAGTCGTCGTTGGGCTCCAACTCGATGACGCGTCGCCCGTCCTCCAGCGCCAGTTCCTTGAGCCGCTGCTGTTCGTCCAGGGGCTTGACCCGCTGTGCACTCTGGTGCCGCAGGTCCATGCGAAGCCTGTGGGGTTCCGCCTGCTCCGGACGCAGTTGACACCAGTGTGTCAGAACCTGTTCGGCCTCGGCCGGGTTCTCCGTGCGGAGCAGTCCGACGGCCAGCGGTTTGAGGAGTTCGACGTTGTCCGGGTCGTACTCAAGCGCGCGGCGAAGCCCCGACTCGGCGTCACGATAGCGACCTTGCCGGGCCAGGCGGACGGCCTCCTGTCCCTCACGACTCGCCTCCGATCGCTCCCAGACGAGCCAGGCGACCACGCTCAGCGCCAGAACCGTCGCCGCCAAGCCGCCACGCAGGAGCCAGCGGCGAATGCCCCGAGCGGACTGTCCGGGACGAGGGGTCGGCAGTTGCTTCGCGTGGGAGGTAGCCATGTTTGTGCGTGTGCCCCTCCCCCAGGCAGGCGACTCAGGGAGCCATCGCATTGCGACTCGTCATTCGATGACCACGGTGATGTCGTTGTTTTCCTTCGCCTCGATCTTGTACCTCTTCTTGAGCGTGAACGCCGGCCTTCCACCCCCAACGGGTGGGCCGCCAGTCCCGTCATCGACGGCACCGGCGGGACGGATGGTCACCTTGAATTCTCCCTCGACGGCACCGGCGAGCTTTTCGCTGCGCGCCCGGCTCGTGAGGGCGACGGTGTCCAGCTTGAACGTACCGTCCTCCTTGATGTCCCCGTAAGCCCTCTGCTCATCACTGGTGACCGACGTGAAGGTGATGAAACCACCCTTGAGCGGCTTGCCGTTCTTCAGCACCACCTTGCCCGTGACGGTGTACGTCTTGGGCAACTCCTCTTCCGGGGTGCAGCCTGGCAACACCACAAGGATCAGTCCGAACCACAACGCGCCGAGAACCGCACGTCGCAATCCCGATCGAGACATGGTCAATCTCCGAACCGGATCTGGACAATGAAGCCATCGCAGCGACAACAACCTGCCGCCCGGATGCCCGCTGTCACCGGGTAGCCGGGCGACAGACCACTTCCGCCCCATGCAGTCAATTACCAGTCACTCGCCACGACAAGCCCGTCGGACGGGTGGCAGACGATGGCCCAGGTCGCGGCGCTGACGCCGGCACTGACGAAGCGAATGCTGCCGTCTCCCAGGCAAACCTGAATGCCCGCACTGTGGCCGGACTGGGCGCGGGCCGAATCGCAGCCGTTGTTCCACACGGGCATCACCTGGAACTTCAGACACTGGGAGTAGCCGGTAATTTCCCACGGCTCCTTGTATGCGGCGTTGGTGCAGACGATCGGGCGCAACCAACTGTTGGATTGGAACCACGAGCTGGTGGCTACGGTGCTGGTCGGGCTCAACCGGCATGTGGCGTACATCTCGGTATAGAAGACCGTGTTACTGAGGCCGTCGGGGGTCGAGCCCGGAATCTTGGTGTAACCCTTCACCCCGTTCGGGTTCCAGGTGGTTTCGGTGTTGATGCCGTCCCCGAAGACGTTGTAGTTGGCCGCGTAGGACCCAACCGTGCCGTTCGCCTGGATTAAAAAGCTGCTGGCCGCGGCCTTGCCGCTCTGGTTCGAGGGGTCCGAGGGGCAGATGTAGGTCTTGGGCGCCACGGTATACGTGAACGGGTCGGTACTGGTGGTGCCGCCGTTGTGCAGGTCCGGATTCAGTTGCTTGTAGGCATTGTCCTGCTCGATGAAGGGCAGCAGGTGCTGGAAGATGGTGAAGTTCTTCCCGCGGTACGGACTCGGGGTCTTCATCGTCCACCAAAAGTTCTCCAACGGGTACTGGTTAGCCTGGGCGTTGGGCACGACAGCCGGCGGCAGAACGCCGTACGCGTCGTTCATGTTGTGGGTGGCCAGGCCGATCTGCTTCATGTTGTTCATGCACTGGGTCCGGGCGGCGGCCTCGCGGACCTTCTGGACGGCGGGGAGCAGGAGCCCGATGAGGATCGCGATGATCGCGATCACCACCAACAACTCGATCAGCGTGAAGCCGGCACTCCGGCTGGACTTGAGCGGTCGGACCATGACGGATACCTCGGGAAATGGCGTCCACATCGGAAGGAAATGAGGCCCACCACGACTACGACTCCGCGTTCGAGCGAAGCAGGATGACGACTGCCTGGCCGGCCGGCTGGATCGTCGCGTCGGCGGCCAGTTGGATCAGAAGGTACCCGACCTGCTGGAACCCCCTCAATCCACTTTGTGGCTTGGCAATTCCATTTTTGCGACACCACCCCTTTCGCGGCTGTGTCCGTCCGGGTACGCTGTCCGGCGCATCGGTTCGACTCCCACTGCCAGCCACACAGGAACAATCAGTGCCACGGCCGCCGCACGTCGCACTGCTCATCGAGACCTCACGAGCGTACGGCCGGAGCATCCTCCAGGGCGTCGTTCGGTATCTGCACGAGCACGGGCCGTGGTCCGTCTACATCCAGCCGCACGGGCTGGAGTCGCCCCCGCCCCGGTGGCTCAAGAGCTGGCGCGGTGACGGCATCCTGGCCCGGATCAACGACCGGCAGATGGCCCGGGCCGTGCAACAAACCAGGCTGCCGGCCGTGGACCTGAGGTTCACCGTTCCGGACCTGAGGCTGCCTGCCGTCGGGATCGACAACCGGGCCGTCGTCCGGCTCGCCTACCAGCACCTTTCGGACTGCGGCTTCCGGCAGCTCGCGTTCTGCGGACTACCGCGCGGGCAGAGCGTCTGGATGGACCTCCGCAGCGACCTCTTCCGCGACCTGGCGCGGGCCGACGGCCGCCCGTGTCACGTCTTCGAGGGCCCCGAGCGGAAGTCGGCCGCGACGTGGGAGGAGGAGCAAGAGGCGATCGCCGCCTGGGTGACTCGCTTGCCCCGGCCGGTCGGGGTGATGGCCTGCAACGACGACCGGGGGCAGCAGGTCCTCGACGCCTGCCGGCGGGTCGGCGCCCTCGTGCCGGAGGAGGTGGCCGTCATCGGGGTGGACAATGACGAGATCCTTTGCAGCCTGTCCAGCCCGCCGCTGACCAGCGTCGATATCAACACGGTCCAGGTCGGGTTCGAGGCCGCGGCCCTACTGGACCGGCTGATGGCCGGCGAGCGGCCGGCGGCCGAGCCGACCCTGTTGCCGCCCCGGGGCGTGGTCCCGCGGGAGTCCACCGACGTACTCGCGACGGACGATCGCGAGCTGGCCGCCGCGGTCCGGTACATCCGCGACCACGCCTGCGGCGGGCTGCGGGTGAAGGAACTGGTGCGCAAGACCGGCGTACCGCGGCGGTCGCTGGAGCGGCGGATGGAGAAGCTACTGGGCCGCTCCCCCAAGGAAGAGATCACCCGCGTTCAGATCGAGCGGGCCAAGCGGCTCTTAACCGAGACGGACCTGTCGGCGGCCACGGTCGCGGAGAAGTGCGGCTACAGTCAGCCAAAGTACTTCAGCCACGTCTTCCATTCCAAGGTCGGCCTGACCCCGGGTGCCTACCGGCGGAATGCGACCCAGCCCGGCTGACGCCGGATCGAGTGTCGTTTTCAACGGGGTCCAGCGAACTGCCGACGCCAGTCGGCGGGTGGTGCGTCCCGACACCCGCCGACTGGCGTCGGCGGCTCGCCACACCGGTATGTGCTTCACTTCAGGATCACCACCTCCACCTTGCCGTACCGGTCGAGGATGTTCACCCCGACGTCTCCACCGTGCCGGTGGAGCCGGACATCGATCGAACCGTCGCCGACGCGCAGCTTGCGGATGTGGACCTCGTTGAGCCAGTCCGGCAGCAGGGGGATGTCCAGGTGGACTCGCCCCTCCGCGGCCTGGATGCGCAGCCCCAGGCAAGATTGCAATAGCAGGAACGCGGCCCCGGACGCCCACGCCTGCGGGGAACACGCCACGGGATAAAGCGTCGGCCCCTCACCGGTCCGCCGGCCGAACCCGCAAAACAGCTCCGGCAACCGCCGCAACTCGACGAACAGGCTGGCGTCGAACAATCCGGTGAACACCTTCAGCACCGCCTCCTTGAGGCGATACCGGGACATGCCGGCCCCGATCAGGGCGTTGTCGTGCGGCCAGACCGACCCGTTGTGGTACGACATCGGGTTGTATCGGGCCTCGCCCTCGGCCACCGTCCGTACGCCCCAGCCGGAGAACGAGCGGTCGGCCAGGAGGGTGCCGGCGGTCCGCAGGGCCCGGTCCGGGGTCGCGATGCCGGCGTACAGGCAGTGCCCCGGGTTGGAGCTGCGGACCCGGCACGGCCGCTTCTGCCCGTCCAGCGCCAGTGCGTAAGTGCCCAGGTCGTCGCACCAGAAGGCCCGCTCGAATCGTTCGCGGAGGTCCTCCGCCTGCCGCTCCAACTCGGTCGCCCGGGCCGGGTGCCCCAGCCGGCCCGCCAGTCCGGCCGCCGCGCGCCGCGCCGCGTAGACGTACCCCTGCACCTCGCACAGCGCGATCGGGCCGTCCGCCGGACTGCCGTCCGCGTGAAACACCGAGTCGTGCGAGTCCTTCCACCCCTGCTGGACGAGCCCGTCGGCCGACCGGCGGTGGTACTCGACGAACCCGTCCTCGTCCGGGTCGCCGTACTCGTCGATCCAACTCAGGGCCTGCTCGACGTTCGGCCAGATGGACTCGACGAACGCCCGGTCGGCGGTTCGCTCGTCGTACGCCCCGGCCAGCATCACGAACAGCGGGGTGGAGTCCACACTGCCGTAGTACCGGCCGAACGGGATCTCCCCGAGGGCGGCCATCTCGCCCTGTCGTGTCTCGTGCAGGATCTTGCCCGGCTCGGCGTCCTGTTCCGGGATCAGGGCGTCGGCCTGGGTGGCGGCCAGGTAGCCGAGGACGCCCCGCGCCACGTCGGGATCGGCCCAGAGAACCTGGAGGGCGGTGATGATCCCGTCCCGGCCGAACGGGGTGCTGAACCACGGCACCCCGGCATACGGGTACAGGCCGTGGGGCGTCGGGGAGACCATCATGCTCAGGTCCGCCTGGCTGCGGTTGAGCCAGTCGTTGAACAGCTCGTTGTCGGTGTAGACGGTGCAGGCCCGTTCTCGGGCGGCCCGGACGCTCTGCGCCGCCTGGACCAGCGCGGGCTCGTAGCCGACGGGGTTCGGTCGGCGGTCGCCGGTCTCACAGGTGACGGCAAAGTGAACTGTTGCCTCCCCGTGAGGGGCCAACTGAACGCGGAACTGGGCGTCAGCGCCGGTGAGCCGCTCCGGCGGCGGGTCGAACGCCAGCCGGGTCCGCCGGACGACGCCGTCAAGCCCTTCGTACCCGAGGGCCACGCTCGCGCCCTCGACCGCGGGCGGGAGGTCTCGCCCCCGCCGGGGCCGCGTCGTGCCGCGAACCTCGAAGATGTCCGCGTAGTCCGCCTCGAAGTGGAAGGAGAACGTGACCTCGATCGGGTCGCCGCCATAGTTCCGCAGCCGCACCCGCTGCTGGCAGGCGGCCTGCCACACCACGATCCCGCGGAAGACGTGGACCGTGCCCCGCGGCACGGTGATCCGGTCGCCGTCCCGGGCGTCGGGGTTGGTCAGGTCCACGGCCAGCAGGAGGTTGTCCTCCTTGGTGGTGGAGCTGAGGAACAGCGGCCGGTCGCGGCCCAGGCGGAACACCAGCCGCGACAGGAACCGGGTCCCCTCGTGGTAGAGACCCTGTTCGCGCATGCCGACCGGGCGGATGTCGCCGTGGTTGTCGAAAACGGCGAACGTGTCCCCTTGTTTGAGCACGCGGTCGCGCTCGCCGCCCGGCGGGGCGGGCGCGGTCACGTAGTAGGGATCGTCGTGGGCCAGGCCGCCGTCGGCTCCGACGGCCGCACCGATCTGGGCCACACCGCCGCTGGACTCGTCGCTCATGTCCCCTCCCTGGGGCGAACTCGCCCCGGTCGGGGGCACGCGGCTATTAATAGAGCCGATACGCCGCTTCCGGACAGCGTTACGTCCGTCTCACCCACGTCGAAGGAGTTCGCCGTGAGGATCGCACAGGTCGCGCCGCTTTATGAGTCCGTCCCCCCGAAGCTCTACGGCGGTACGGAACGGGTCGTCTCCTACCTGACCGAGGAACTGGTCCGGCAGGGCCACGAGGTCGCCCTGTTCGCCAGCGGCGACTCGATCACGCGGGCCGAGTTGGTCCCGGCCTGTCCGCGGGCGCTGCGGCTGGACGAGGCGTGCGTGGACCGGCTGGCCCCGCACTTCGTGATGCTCGAGCGGGTCCTCCGGCAGGCGCACCGGTTCGACGTGATTCACTTCCACATCGACTACCTGCACTACCCGCTGTCGCGGCGGCAGTCGGTCGCGCACGTCACCACCCTGCACGGCCGGCTCGATCTGCCGGAACTGCCGGCCCTGTACGACATCTTCCCGGACGTACCGGTCGTCTCCATCTCCGACGCGCAGCGGCGTCCGCTGCCGCAGGCAAACTGGCAGGCGACCGTCTACCACGGGCTGCCAGACACGCTCCGCCTACGCGAGCGGCCGGGTGATTACCTGGCGTTCCTCGGCCGCATCTCCCCGGAGAAGCGGGTTGATCGCGCCGTCGAGATCGCCCGCCGGGCCGGCATGAAACTGAAGGTGGCGGCGAAGATCGACGCCGTCGATCGGGACTACTTCCGTGCGGAGGTCGAGCCGTTATTCCGCGACCCGATGGTGGAGTACGTCGGCGAAATCGGCGAGCGGGACAAGGGCGAGTTTCTGGGGAACGCGCACGCGCTGCTGTTCCCGATCGACTGGCCGGAGCCGTTCGGGCTGGTGATGATCGAGGCGATGGCGTGCGGCACCCCGGTGGTTGCGTACCGGCGCGGGTCGGTCCCGGAGGTGATCGACGACGGGGTGACCGGCTTCGTGGTCGAGGACGTCGAGGAGGCGGTCCTGGCCGTCGCGAAGGCCGGGTTCCTGGACCGGGCGCGGGTCCGCCGGGTGTTCGACGAGCGGTTCAGCGCGGCCCGGATGGCGAGCGACTACGTGGCGGTCTACCGTCGGTTGATCGCCGGCCGGGCGGGCGTGGCCCGAGTCCGCGCCCCGGCGGCTAACAGCAAGTTCCGCGTGCGCCCCACCGCCACGGCGGCCGGGTCGTAGGCCCCGAAAATGGACCGATCCGCTCGGTGTGGCCCCGGGCGGGCGGTCCGGGTATAATCCGTGTGGTCAATTTGCCGGACGGCGCCCCGTTTGTTCGCCCCCGTCTCGCCCGTCCGTCGCCTGTACCGCCGGAGAACTCGCCGCATGTCGGACCCCCGTCCGCCCTCGGTCCCGGAGACGGGCCCCACACCTGTCACGCCACCGGCCGCGGAGGATGGCGCGATCGGTCTGCACGCGCCCCAGGACCGGGCCAAGATCCCCCGCAAGTTCGGCCGATACCGGATCCAGGACTGCCTCGGCCGCGGCGGCATGGGCGCGGTCTTCCGGGCGCACGACACCCAGCTTGACCGGTCGGTGGCCTTGAAGGTCCCGTTCCTGAGCGGCGACGACGCGGCCACGCGGGAGCGGTTCTACCGGGAAGCCCGTGCCGCTGCCGCGCTGCACCACGCCAACATCTGCCCCGTGTACGACGTGGGCGAGCTTCACGGCGTCCCGTACCTGACGATGGCATTCGTCGAGGGGCGAGCGCTGTCCAAGGTGCTGGAGGCCGGCGAGTCGTTCACGCCCCGGCAGGCCGGACTTATGGTCCGCAAGCTGGCGCTGGCGATGCAGGAGGCGCACGCCCGCGGGGTGATCCACCGCGACCTCAAGCCGGCCAACGTCATCGTCCGGCCGGACGGCGAGCCGGTGGTCATGGACTTCGGCCTGGCCCGCCGGGGCGACGACACCCACAACGAGGGGCTGACCCGCCAGGGGGACGTGATCGGCACCATCGAGTACATGTCCCCAGAGCAGTTCGAGGGAGACAACGCGGCCGTCGGCCCGGCGTCGGACGTGTACTCGCTGGGCGTGATGCTCTACGAACTGCTGACCGGCCGCCGGCCGTACGAGGGGAGTACGGCAAGCAAGATGGCGGCGATCCTGGTCAAACCGCCGCCCCGGCCCAGCGAACATCGACCGGGCCTGCCTCCGCGACTGGAGGAGATCTGCCTGACGGCGATGGCCAAGCAGCCCGCGGACCGGTACGCAACAATGACGCAGTTCGCGGTCGTGTTGACCGAATTCCTGCGGACGTTCCAGTCCGGCGCCCTGGCGCCGGTCGCGCGGTCGGCCGAGGCGCCGCCGACCCCGCGGCCCAGCGCGACCACGAAGCCGATCAAGGAAAAGCCCGTCCCACCGGAGCCCATCACCGAAGGCCCCGGATGGACACTGGTCGAGGAAGACCCGCCGGCCCCGCCGCCACGACGATCCGCAGTCAAGCCGCGGCTGGTTTCCGACAAGAAGAAGAAGCCGCAGAAGCAGTACAACCCAGTCGTCCTCGGCGCGATCGCGCTGGCGGCGGCCTGCCTGAGCGTGATCATCGCGGCGATCATCATGAAGGTGTTCTGACGGCGCGTCACGCCCGGTCCTTGAGCCCCGAGACGCCCTCGTGCTTCGCGCAATGGGCGCAGCAGTAGATCGTCCCGGCCTTCTCGACGCCGTGACCGATCACCTTGCACTCGCAGTGGGCGCAGGCCGGGGCCAGGGCGTAGATCGCGCACTCGAACGAGTCAAACGTGTGCGTCTGACCGCCCATCGTAACGGTGAATGACTTATCGTAGTCGTTCCCGCACACCTTGCACTTTGCCATCGCAGAACCTCCACGGGGTACTCGCGGGCGAGTTCGGTTAGCCTGCGAGCAAGTTGCGTACCCCGACCAGGCGATCGAGGCGACCGCACCCGGCGGATCACGTTCGCCGAAGGGAGCGTTCCCATGCCGACCCCGAAGCCCGACGAGGAGCCCGTCCGCGTCACCGCGGGCGGTGTCACCCTGGAGGGAAGCCTGACGGTCCCGGATCCGGCCCGCGGTGTGGTGCTGTTCGCCCACGGGTCCGGCAGCGGCCGATACAGCCCCCGTAACCGGTTCGTCGCCGGGCGGCTGAACGACGCTGGCCTGGCCACGCTGCTCATCGACCTGCTGACCGAGGAGGAGGAGCGGGCCGAGGCGCACACCCGGCACATACGGTTCGACATTGAGTTGCTGGCCGGCCGGCTGGTCGGGGCGACCGACTGGCTGGCGGCCGACTCGCGGACAACCCGGCTTCCTGTCGGCTACTTCGGGGCGAGCACCGGCGGCGGGGCGGCCCTGGTAGCGGCCGCCCGACGGCCCGACCGGGCGGCGGCGGTCGTCTCCCGCGGCGGCCGCCCGGACCTCGCCGGCGACGCTCTGCCCCGGGTGACGGCCCCGACGCTGTTGATCGTGGGCGGCGACGACGAGCAGGTGGTCGATCTGAATGAGTGGGCACTGTCCCAACTCGGCTCGCCGGTCAAGCAACTGGTGATCATTCCCGGTGCGGGTCATCTGTTCGAGGAGGCCGGCAAGCTGGACGAAGTCGCCCTGCTGGCAATCAGGTGGTTTGCCCGCTACCTCGCCCTGACCTGATCGCAGTCCCAGGCCGCCCGCACGGCCCTTGGGAGTAATGCAGAGGGCATCGTCCGACGGGACGTTCACGCCAAGTGTTCGGAGCTACCCTTGTAAATCGGGGTCGAGTCTTCGAGCCTCGATCTGCAAAGCATCTCTGGATAACATCGGTTTACATTTTTGCTGGCATCTGGATTTTTTGCTTGACGCGGATTCTCTCTCCGTTTAGTTTTTGCCTCACATCTTAGTTTTTCTGTATGCGATGAGTCTCGGTGATATGCAGGGCACCCATACCCTGCGCGTCTCGCACCTGTTCTTCTTTCCTGGATTGAGTTTGCGTCGTTGTGCTTGAGTCCGGCTTCTGGGATCTTGAGTATTCAACGACAGCTTTAAGGTTCTCGCAAGCCTTGAATTGATCCAGACTGCGCTGCGACTCGATTAGCTCGCATTCGCTTCCTGTATCGAATCTCGAGACGTTCGCTCCACGTTCCTTTCCATTCCGGAGACTCGCTCATGTCGCCGTCCCACGCCCACGGTATGCGCGCCCGGTCTCGAAACGGCAAGCCGGCCCCGAAGGCCAGGCGTCGCCTCTGGGTCGAGTTCCTGGAGGACCGGACCGCGCCCTCGGGCGTGAACGGGGAGATGTGGGGTACGAACGGCATCCCGCCGTACACCTCGGGTATCAACGCTTTCCTCCCGCCGGCGATGAGCGTTCCGAATCGCGAAGGTCACTCGCTCGGCGGCGCCGCGTTCCGGCCCGTCGTCGCGCCGGGAGAAGAGAACGTGACCCGGATGGTCTGGCGCGGTCAGGAGATCGAGGTCCTGGCCGGGGAATGGATCGCCCGCTTCGACGTCGTGTCCGGCTCGCCCGCGGCCCGGCGGTCCGCCCTGGAGCAGAAGCTGTCCGGTATCGGGCTGCCGGTCAAGGTCGAGTCCGACCTCGGCGCTTCCGGTCTCTTCCAGCTCCGCGCTTCGCCGGGGGTGACTTACGAGGCCCTGGCCCGCGCGCTCTCGTCGGTCCCGGGGTATCGGTACATCGAGCCCAACGTCCTGCTGCGAGGCGCGGCCAACTTCCCGAACGACAGCCAGTTCCCGGAACTGTACGGCCTGCACAACACCGGCCAGCCGATCCTGGGTATCCCCGGCACCCCCGACGCGGACGTGGACGCCCCCGAGGCCTGGGACATCACGACCGGAAGCGCATCCGTGGTGGTGGGCGTAATCGACAGCGGGATCGACTTCACCCACCCGGACCTGATCGACAACATCTGGACCAACCCGAACGAGATCCCCGGCAACTCGATCGATGATGATGGGAATGGATTCGTGGACGACGTCCACGGCTGGGATTTCTTCGACGGAGACAACGACCCGACCGACCAGAACGGACACGGCACCCACGTCTCGGGCACGATCGGGGCCACCGGGAACAACACGACGGGCGTCGCAGGCGTGAACTGGGACGTCAGCATCATGCCGCTGCGGTTCCTCGGGGCGTCCAACAGCGGCCCGCTCTCGGCGGCGATTGAGGCGATCAACTACGCCACCATGATGCGGCAGAGCGGGGTCAACCTCCGGGTGACGAACAACAGTTGGGGCGGTCCAGAGTTTCAGGCCCTCTTCGATGCGATCTCGGCCCACGCAGCGGCGGACATCCTGTTCATCGCCGCGGCGGGCAACGGCGGATTCGACGGGATCGGGGACGACAACGATTCGTTCCCCGCATTCCCGGCCTCGTACCCGCTGGACAACATCATCTCCGTGGCCGCCACGGACAACCAGGACCTGCGGGCGATCTTCTCGAACTACGGAGCCACGTCGGTGGACCTCGGGGCGCCGGGCGTCCTGGTGTACAGCACCGTCCCGACGTTCTTGAGCCCGACCGGGTACGCGTACTTCAACGGCACCTCGATGGCGACCCCGCACGTCGCGGGGGTCGCGGCCCTGGCCTGGAGCCTCGCCCCGGATGCCACCGCGCAGGAGATAAAGAACGCGATCCTCGCCGGGGTCGATCCGATCGCGGCGCTGAACGGGATCACGGTGACGGGCGGCCGGCTCAACGCCTTCAACACCCTGCTGGAGCTTGGCCTGTCCGTGTCTTCCACGAGCCCGGCGGCCGGCTCGGTGGTGTCCGCCCGACCGACCGAGTTCGTGGTCCACTTCTCCCATCCCTACCACCCGGACTCGATCCAGGCGGGCGACCTGACGGTCAACGGGATCACGGCCGACTCTGTTGACCTCACCGACGAGAACACCGTGACCTTCACGTTCACGGTCAGCCCGGTCAGTGCGCAGGGGCTCCAGACGATCGCGATCGCACCCGGCGCGATCGACCCCGACGAGCCTGGCCTACCGTTCCGCGGGTATACGGGCACCTTCCGCTACGACATCTTGCCCCTGGCGGTCGTCTCGACCGGCCCGCCGACGACCGGCGGCGTGTTCACCCTCCCCGGCCCGTTCGCCTATGACGTAAGGTTCAACGAGCCGGTCGATGCGGACTCGGTCCAACCCACCGACCTGGCCCTGTCCGGCCTGCCGGGGGCGACGGCCGTCGCGGTCGCCGTTGCGGCCGACGGGCTGTCGGCCCGGTTCACGATCGCCGGGGTGAGCGGCGAAGGCACGCTGAACGCCAGCATCGGGGCCGGCGCGATCACCGACCGGTTCGGCAACCCCGGCACAGCATTCTCGGCGAGCTACGCCGTGGACTTCGGGACGGCCCCCTACCCCGTGCCGCTGACGCCCGTCGCGCCGCGCGGCTCGCTGATCTACGACCCGGTGCAGGCCGGGACCATCGGCCAGGTCGGGGACACCGACACCTTCACGATCACCGTGGACGCCGGCCAGACGATCACGGTGCTGGTCGAGAGTACGCCGGGCCTTCGGTCCACGGTCCGCATCACCGGGCCGGACGGCGTCGTCGTGGCCTCCACGACAGCCCCGGCCGCCGGCGACGCCGCAATCCTTCAGACCGTGCGCGTCCCCGGTCTGATCGGCGGGATCGACGCCCCGAGGACGTATCGGATCACCGTCGGCGGCGCCGACGGCACGACGGGCGGCTACACCCTCAAGTTGGTGCTCAACGCCGCCCTGGAGTACGAGGGTTACTCCGAAACCCGCAACGACACGCTGGTGAGCGCCCAGTCGCTCGCGGGCTCGCTTATCACCCTCCAAAATGACATCGGCGACGGGTTGAACCAGATGCCGGCCCGCGGGGCCGTGGTCGGCCGGCTCGCGGACTCGGATGTCACGGTCCCCGCAGCCCTCGAAACCGCGGACGGGAACACCAACAACGCCTGGCCGTTCCACATCGGCTTCTTCGGCCAGCCGAGCATGCGATACCAGCAGATCTATTCCGCCGGCGCGTTCAGCGACTCGGGGGTGATCGACGAGGTCCGCTTCCGCAGCAACGGCGGCGCCTTCTCGGCCTCGGGCATCGACGTGCGAATCCGACTGGGCTACGCGGCCACCACCGTGGCGACCGTTTCGCCCACCTTCGCCTCGAACATCGGCGCCGGTCTCGTGACCGTCTTCGACGGGCTCCTGAGTTTGTCCAGTTCCGGCGTCGCCAGCCTGTTCGACGTCGTGATCGACGTGGCCGATCTGTTCGACTACGACCCGGCCCTGGGGGACCTGCTGCTCGACATCGAGGTACGCAACGCCGCCTTCTCCCAGTTCCTCGACGCCTCGGGCTTCGGGCAACAGACCGTCACCCAGCGGGTGTTCTCCTTCCCCGGCGACGTGAACGCCACGACCGGGATCGTCGGCATCGGCGACTCGACACCGTACGGTTTGGTGACGCAGTTCGGATTCGAGTCCGACCCGGCCGACATTTACCAGATCGACCTCAAGTCCGGCCAGGGCGCGACCGTCGCCCTGACCGCGCTCGGCGGCGGCAGCGTGCAGGTCGAACTGCTCGGCCCAACCGGCACGCCACTGGCCCTGGGCAGCGGTGGCGTCGCCAACGTCGATAGGGTGATCCGCAACTTCCTGGCGACCGCCAACGGGACATACTACCTGCGGGTCACCGGTACCCCGGGCGTGGCCTACAGCCTGGTCGTGACCCGCAACGCCGCCTTCGATTCGGAAACGAACAACGACATCGGATCGGCACAAGACCTCATCAGCCCCGAGGCCGCGGGGCGGCGGTGGGTGCTCGGCCATGTCGAGGTCGAACAGGGACGGCTATTCGCGACTGGGGGCGACCCATTCGCGATCCTCGAACTCGACCCCGCGACCGGCGCGATCATCCATGCCATCCCGTCGCCGATCCCGGTGGGCGGCGGCCCCGACGGGCTGGCGTTCGACGGGTCGAGCCTGTTCCTCGTGAACTCGTTCGTCAGCGACCAACTCTGGGAACTCGACCCCGACACCGGTGCGGTCCGGGACGTCGATTCGCTGGGGTCGCCGGGCTTCCTCGACGGCGTGGCGGTGCTCAACGGCCTGGTCTACGTCACCAACTCCGACACCAACCAGATCCTCGTGTTCGACCCAGCGTCCGACGCGGTCACTCGGATCATGAACTTCGGCATTGACCTGGGGGGCGGGCTGGCAGCCGCCGTCGGCCCCGACGCCCTGGTCGCGACCGTCGGCTTCGGCTCGGTCGTCGAGATCGACCCGACGACGGGGTCGGTCCTCGGGTCGTTCACCCCGGCGTTCGGCCCGCTGCTCGGCGTGGCGGTCGTGGACGGGGAGGTCTACCTGGGCGGCTTCTTCGGTGGAATCGCCGTTTACACACGCGCCGGCGCTTTCCAGCGGTTCACCCCGGTCCCGTTCGGTATCACAGCGCTGGGGGGCGACGACGTCGGGTCCGGCGTCGGCAGCGACTTCTACCGCATCACCGCCGCTGGCAACCAGACGATCGAGATCGCGACGCGGACCCCGGCCGGCCTGGCGGGCGAGTTCGTCAACGCCCTCGATCCGATCATCCGCCTCTACGACAGCGCGGGCAACCTTCTCGCCACGAACGACAACGGCGCGGCCGACGGCCGCAACGCGCTGCTGACGTACAAGGTGCCGAGAACCGGCGGCGGCACGTTCTACGTCGAGATCACCGCGTCCGCCGCGACACCCGCGCCGACCTCGGGCGAGTACATCCTCTCGGTCAAGGGCGCGACCGGGACCCTGCCCGCCTTCCAGGTCGCGGCCACCAACCCGGCGGACGGCTCGCGCGTCCGCGGCCCCGTCACCGAGGTCAGAATCGATTTCAACGACAACGTTTTGATGACGACCCTCGCCGCTTCCGACGTGCGGATCGACGGGAAGGTCGCGTCGGGCATCACGGTCGTGGACGGCGACACCGCGGTGTTCACAGTCGCCCAGTCGCTCTCGGAGGGGCTGCACACAATCGCCATCTCCGCCGGCGTCATCCGGGACGTGCAGGGGACGCCGATCGCGGCCTTCACGGGCACGTTCTACAACGACGTCACCGCCCCGCGGGTCGTCTCCTCGTCGATCCAACAGGGCGACGTCCTGACCGCAGGCTTGCCGGACCTGACCGTGACCATCGGCTTCTCGGAAGCAATGAACGCGGCTGCGATCGACATCTTCGACGTCTCGCTCGTCGGCCAGTTCTTCGGGCTGGGCTTCCTGCCGTCGAGCGTCACCTTCGACGCGACCGGCACGGTCATGACCCTCACGTTCGCGGGGATCAACCTCCCCGAGGACGTGTACACCCTGACGCTTGGCAGCGGCGACTCCGCCTTCGAGGATCTCGTCGGCTGGAACCTGGACGGCGAAGCCCTGGCGTGGCCGATTCCACCGAACCAGTCCGGAGACGGGGTCGAGGGCGGCAACTTCGCCGTGACCTTCCTGACCGACGCCGGTCTCCGCTCCGTGCCGGTTCCGCTGTCGGCCGTCAACCCGCTCGGCAGCCTGATCTACCGCACGCCCTTCGTGTCCACTGGCGTGGTGGCCGGGTCCGGCGACACCGACGACTGGACCATCGACCTCGACCCGGGGCAGACGATCACCGTCCTGGTCGGCCCCATCGGAGAGTTGATCGGGACGGTCGAGGTCCGCGGGCCGGGCGGCGGGCTCGTCGCGACCGTGACCGGGACGGGGCCGGGGGACGCGGTCGTCCTCCAGACCGCCCCGACCACAACGGCCGGTACGTTCACGATCACCTTCGGCGGCGCCCTGGGCACCGTGGGCGGATACACCTTCGAGTTGGTGTTGAACGCCGCACTGGAGACCGAGACCTACGGCGGGCCGTCGAACGACGACCTGGCCTCGGCCCAGTCGATCGACGGGAGCTTCATTCCCCTGCCGACCGGGGACCGCGGCGCCGTGATCGGGCGGACTCCGGTCGGTAACTCGGTCGTGGTCGAGCAGGAGCCGAACAACGGGCCGGTGACGACCTTGTCGGCCGTCCAGAACCTGGACGACAGTCAGTGGTCGCTCGGCGACGACCCGGCGATCTTCGACTCGACCATCCTGCCCCATGTCTCGGTCGTCGGGACCGGCGACGGGACGTTCGACTACTACTCGTTCACCGTGCCGACCGCGGGCGCAGTTGGGATCTTCGACATCGACTTCACCTTCGCCCTCGACTCGCTCCTGTACCTGTACGACTCGGCGGGGAACCTGATTGGGTTCAGCGACGACAACAGTGGCGACCCGGGCAGCTTCAGTTTCTTTGACTCGCTCATCTTCTACACCTTCCCGGCGGCCGGGACCTACGTCGTGGGGGTCGGATCGTACCCGGGCGTCCCGGTGCCGATCGGGGCCGCGTACACGTTGCATGTCTCGGTGGCGGGCCACCCGACGGGGTCCGCGGCCGGCGCCTTCGACACATACAGCGTGACGCTTGGCAGCGGCCAGGCGGCGGCGGTCGCGGTAACGTCTCTCTCGGGAGGCAACGTGACGGTGGAACTCCTCGACGCCTCGGGGTCGGTCGTGGCGACCTCCGGCACCGGCACCTCCGCGTCGCTGGACTTCGCGGGCGGCCTGGCCGGCACGTACTACCTGCGGGTCAGCGGAGACTCGAATACCGAGTACAGCCTCGTCGTGACCCGTGGCGCGGTGTTCGACGTCGGGGGCAACACCGGCCGGACCACGGCCCGCACGCTCGATCTGTCGGGCGGCTCGGCCGCAGTCCTGGGTCACGTCTCCCCGGTGCGGCAACTCGTCATCAACGCGACCGACACCGGGTGGTACACCGATTTTGGTTTCCACGATCCCACTAACACGAACTACTACACCGGCCTCGCGTCGGGGTTTGGGGTGCTGCGCGGCTTCTGGACGTTCGACCTGGGTTCCCTGTCCGGGTCGGACAGTGTCCTCAACGCCCGGCTCCAGTTGTTTAACCCGTTCATAAGCGACACGGACTTCTCGGAGACCCTCGCGTTCTACAGCGTGACGACCCCAGTCAGCGAAATCTTGGCCGGAGGGTTCGACCGCACGGACATCTATGACGACCTCGGCACGGGCACCCTGTTCGGGCAGCGGGAGGTCTTGTTCTTCGAGGACTTCACCCTTCTCGACGTTCAACTGTCCGCGGACGCCATCGCCGCACTGCTCGCGGGCGCCGGCAACCCGTTCGCGATCGGCGCGACCCTGACGACGGTTGACCCGACACGGGGTGACCAGTACGTCTTCGGCAACTCGGGCAGCCCGTCAGACGCCAGGCGGCTCGTACTCGACTTCGAATCGAAGGACTACTACAGGATTGACCTGGCGGACGCCCGGACCGTCGATGTGGCGACGGGCACCCCCGCCAGCGGGCCGGGCGAGTTCATCAACAACCTCGACCCGCTCATCCGCATCTACGATGCGGACGGCAACCTCCTGTTCACGGACGACAACGGAGCCGCGGACGGCCGCAACGCACGGCTGGCGGGCCTGAACCTGGCGGCGGGAACTTACTACATCGTGGTCGAGACAGCACTCGGCACAGCGGGTGAGTACACCCTCTCGGTGAATACGGGCATTCCCTCCGCTTTGGTGCCACCGATCAGGAGGATCGCGCGGGCCATTGCTCCGCTGATGCCGGACATCGGCACCACGATCGAGTGCCAGTTAACTCCGCATCCAACCCTGGACGCCACTCAACACCAACCGACAGAGGAGGTCATCACCGACCCCGATCCGGTGGTCATTCCAGGACCGGCTATTGCGCCAGATGAAGCCCTCGCCGCGGTGGCACCCATATCACCGGCGGTCCTGGAATACTTGGCGACGGCGTCCGATATCGAACCGATCGCCCACGATTCCGCCGCGGGGTCGTGGGGAGCGACACCAGCCGCATGGCCTCACGTCATGGCGGCTGATCCGGTGCCGATGGTCGGCACCGATGACCCCCCGGGGCCATCGTTCAGTCTTCTAACTCGGGGCATCGGTTCAGACGAACAGTCGGGAACCTGGTCGATTGAATCTCCTCCATCGATCGGTGACGAGTTAACCGACTTCACACTGGTTGATTCCTCGGCCGGCGAGCTGTTCATCGACGACTGGAGTATCCGTCTCTAGTTGCGGATGAATGGTTTCGGAGCCGCCGACGCCAGTCGGCGGGTGTCACCTCACACCCGCCGACTGGCGTCGGCGGCTCCGAATCACAGGACCTACGATGAACCACCGAAGCAGGCGTCACGTCTTCGATAAACACAGAAATATTCGTTGACGGCAAAAGTCCGCCTGGGGACGATGTCACTTCGAGCAAACCCGCGTGGGGGCAACGGATCGCCATAGACGGGTGAGGATACCGCCCGCGGGCACTTCAATGGCCCGAACCGGGTGTCACGTCATGCCCGAGACCACCGATCCGGCTCGTGGGGCTGACCCGATCGATGCTCAGCCCACCGTCACCTTGCCGCCCGCGCTCGAAGCGGTCGCCGTCACCCTTACGGTGGACGGCAATCGTGTGGCCCTTACCCAGCCGCCAACCCGGGCGCCTGAGATCCCTGGCTACCAGATCATCGAGGAACTGGGCCGCGGCGGGATGGGCGTCGTCTACCACGCGGTCCAGGTGCGGCTGAACCGGCCAGTCGCGTTGAAGATGATCCTGGCCGGGGAGTTCGCCGGGGCCGCCGAGCGCGTCCGGTTCATGACCGAGGCCGAGGTGATCGCCCGGCTGCACCACCCCAACATCGTTCAGCTCTACGAGTTCAACGTCCACAACGGCGTCCCGTACTTCTCCCTGGAGTTCGTGGACGGCGGCACCCTGGAGCGGCGACTGGCGCGGCAACCGCTGGCGCCGGCCGAGGCCGCCGCGCTGCTGGAGACGCTGGCGCGGGCGATCCAGTACGCCCACGACCACAGCGTAGTTCACCGCGACCTGAAGCCGTCGAACATCCTGCTCGAACCCCTCCCCCAGAACGGCTCTGGCCCGCCCACCGGCGGCCAGTCATCCCACCGGCACCTGCACGGGAACTCCTCGTTCGGCACGCTGAGTTGCGTCGTCCGCGAGACCGCGGTGGTGCCGAAGGTGACAGACTTCGGGCTGGCCAAGACGTCCGCCGGTAGCACCGGGCTGACGCAGTCGGGGGCGATCATGGGCACCCCCAGCTACATGGCCCCGGAGCAGGCCGAGGGCAAGGGCCGCGAGGTCGGGCCGGTAGCCGACGTCTACTCGCTCGGGGCGATCCTGTACGAGTGCCTGACCGGCCGCCCGCCGTTTCATGCGGCGACGCCGGTGGACACCATCGTGCAGGCTCTCAACGAGGAAGTCGTCGCGCCGCGACGGTTGCAGCCGAACGTACCCCGCGACCTGGAGACGATCTGTCTGAAGTGCCTGCGCAAGGATCCGGCCCGGCGGTACGCCACGGCCGACGAACTGGCCGAAGACCTTCGCCGGCTGCTGTCCGGGGAGTCGATCAAGGCCCGCCCGGTCGGGCCGGTCGAGCGGTCCGTGCGCTGGGCACGACGGCGTCCGGCGGCAGCCGCCCTGCTGGGCGTCACCACCCTGGCCGCGCTGGTTATCCTGGTCGGCGGCTGGGCCAGCAGTGCGCGACTCCGGACCGCCCTTGCGGACACGCAGGAGCAGCGCGGGCTGGCGGATATCCGCCGCCAGGAGGCCGAGGGTGAGCGGCAGCGCGCCCAGGACGCCGCCGCCGAGGCCGACCGCCAGCGCCAGGCCGCGGTGGCGAGCGCCGCCGAGGCCGACCGCCAGCGCCAGGCGGTGGCCACCAGCCTGCGCAACCGGCTCGACGTGGTGGACGACATCCTGTTCAACATGGACGCGCGGCTGGAAAACGCGTCGGGGATGGAGTCCATCCGCCGGGAGTTCCTGGACGAGGTCCGCCGGTTCAGTGACCAACTCCTCAAGGAGAACCCGGACGACCCGTCGGTGATGCGGCAGAGCGGACGGGTGTACCGCAGCATCGGCGCGTTGGTCCGCCGGGACACCCGGCAGAGCGACGACGCCTACCGCAAGGCCCTGAGCCTCGGGAAGCAACTGACCGAGAAGTTCCCGGACAACACCGAGTACCTGGCCGAGCTGACCAAGACGGCCGCCGGTCGGGCCATGATGTTGTGGACCGCCCGGCGGTACAAGGAAGCGGCCGGCGCCTACGCCGAAGCGACCGAGCTTACCGACCGTCTGGTCGATCGCCCGGGCCAGCCCCGGGCCACGGTCCACGCCGCCCGCCGTCGGTACTACCACGCCAACGTGCTGGAGGACCTGAAGCAGCCGGCCGACGCGGTCCGCCTGTACCGGGACGCGCTGGCCCGGCAGGAGAAACTCGCGACCGCCGCCCCGACGGACACGGACCTGCTGGAAGACCTCGGGAAGACGGCCGCCAGCCTGGCACTGGCGGTCGAGCCGACCGACCCGAACGAGGCCGCCCGCCTGCTTCGGCGTGCCCTGGACGTCCACCGGAAAGTCGCCCGTCTCGCTCCTCACTCGTCCGGGTACAAGAG
>DATLIF010000339.1:0-4832 GCA_035539575.1 Fimbriiglobus sp.
GTCTTCGAGGCCCACCGAGACAACCTGAACGTCAGACGGTGGGCCTCGAAGACTCGACCCACCCTACACGATCACGCCAGCACCGCCTCCGCCGCGCCGGTGTGGACCGCGTCGAACGCCTCCAGGCTCGGCTTGATCGTCGCCGGCCGCTCGACCGCGCCGGCCACCGCCTCCTGCGTCTTGAGGCCGTTGCCGGTGATGCACAGCACAATCTCCTCGTCGCGCGGGATGCGGCCCTGCTCGATCAGCTTGCGGGCCACCGCCACCGTCACCCCGCCGGCCGTCTCCGCAAAGACACCCTCGGTCCGCGACAACAGCAACATCGCCTCGGTGATCTCTTCATCGGAGACGTCCTCCGCCCAGCCGCCGGAGTTCTTGATGAGCTGCGCCGAGAAGTACCCGTCGGCCGGGTCGCCGATCGCCAGGCTCTTGCAGATCGTGTTCGGCTTGCGGACCGGCTTGTGCCGCTCCCGGCCGGACTTCACGCAGTCGGTGATCGGGTTGCAGCCGGTGGCCTGCGCGCCGTACATCCGCGTCTGCGGCCTCTCGGCGACCAGGCCGACCGCGTGCAACTCCTCGAACGCCTTGTGGATCTTGCCGATCAGGCTGCCGCCGGCCATCGGACAGACGACGTGCTTCGGGAACCGCCAGCCCAGGTCCTCGGCGATCTCGTAGCCGAAGGACTTCGATCCCTCCGCGTAGAACGGCCGCAGGTTGATGTTCACGAACCCCCAGTTGTACTTGAACGCCACCTGGGTGCAGAGGCGGTTGACCTCGTCGTAGGTGCCGGTGACGCCGACCACCTTGGCGCCGTAGACGCTGGTCCCCAGTATCTTCGCGTTCTCCAGATCGGAAGGAACGAAGATATACGCCTCCAGCCCGGCCTGGGCGGCGTTGGCGGCGACGCTGTTGGCGAGGTTGCCGGTGCTGGCACAGCCCACGGTGCGGAAACCGAATTCGCGGGCCTTGGACAACGCGACCGACACGACCCGATCCTTGAACGACAGCGTCGGGAAATTGACCGCGTCGTTCTTGATCCAGAGTCGTTCGACACCCAGCGCGTCGGCGAGGCGATCGGCGCGGATCAGCGGGGTGCCGCCGACCTGCGGGCCGACGGTCGGCTCGCCGTCGATGGGCAAGAGTTCCCGGTAGCGCCACATGGTCCGCGGCCGCCGCTCGATCTTCTCGCGGCTGAGGTGCGGCTTGATGGCGGCGTAGTCGTAGACGACCTCCAGCGGGCCGAAGTCGTCGGTACAGAAGTTGATCGGCTGCTTCGGGTAGAGCTTGCCGCAGACCTTACACTTCAGACCTGTGGCGAAGTCGGACACGGGCACGGCACACACCCCTTACCGGTGATGGTGGGTTCCCCGCGGGGTGCGTAACGGCACCGGGTCCGCGGGGCATCGGCGGAAGCCAGGGTGAGTCTGTTCCAGTTGAGAGCCGCGTCGGCTTTCGCCGTGCGGCTGGTGAGATAAGAGAACGGTGGGGGCTGATTCCCCACACAATATCTTATCTGCCCCAACCCTTTCGGGGTCAGGCAGGAGGTAGCACCAGCACCTGGGGGCGGGCCGGGCGGCTCGCCGGTCAGGCCGGTTGCTGTGGCGTCGTAGGGCCTGAACCCTCAGCCACTCTGGATAAGATACTCACCAGCTAATCCGACCGCCGTCGCAAGCGACGACGGTTTGGGATGATGCTAGGTCATCTCACGGCGAGCGGCAACGGCAATTCCACGAATCGTGCGGGCGAGACGCCCGGAAGGAGAGCCCATGCGAGCCATTGTCCGAATCCTGGTGGCGGCGGTCGGGTGCCTGGCGGCCGCGGAGGCGCAGGCCCAGTCCCGGCCGGTCGGCCGGCCACCGACGACCTCCCCGGCACGGCCGGGAGGCATCGGCCTGCCCAACCCGCTCTCCGACCCGTCCTTCAACTGGTGGTATCACCACGCTCCGACGTACACCCGCGACGGGGCCACCTACGTCGTCCCGCCGCCCTGGCAACCGGGGCACGAACACACCCCGAACTCGTTCTGGCCGTACCCATTCCCGCCGCCGTGGTGGAACCCCAACATGGGGCACTACCCGTACCCGATCCCACCCCGCTACGGCCCGGTGTACGGCGGGCCGACCGTGATCAACTCCAACACCGTCGCGACCCCGCAGGGGTCGGCCGCCTCGCCGGTCACCGGACAGCCGGTCGGGCCGGGCGACATCCTGGTCAAGCTGCCGACAGCCGATGCCAAGGTGGACCTGAATGGGACCGCGTTGAGCGGGACCGGGACCGACCGCCATCTGAGCGTCAGCGGCGTGCAGGCCGGGGCCCGGCACGAGTTCGTCGTGACGGCGACCTGGACCGCGGACGGCAAGCCGACCACCTCGAAGCGGGTTGTCTACCTCGATGGGACCGGGCACGGGGTCGCCGACTTCACCCGGCCGGCACCGTGGTGAGAAAACGCCGGCGGCGGGGCCGCTTCCAGACCCCGCCGCCGTGAGTCGGTCCTGTGCCCGCCGCCCGGATGGGTCACGGGCCCGCCGGGAACGCGCGGTGCCCGGCGGTCACGGGGGCCGGCTCGAACCGGTTGCACCCGCTGTCGCTGGACACCTGGAGCTGGAAGTGCGCCAGCTCCTCGTGCAGGCACAGGCCGATGTGGTCCTCGTCGCCCAGCGCGCTGCGGTCGCTCTGCCACCAGCGGCAGCCGCCACACCGGTCCGGGCCGTCGGAGAAGTTCGGAAGGTCGGCCATCACGGGTCCTCCGCGGTGTCTACGTCCCACCAGCCGACGGGCGGAGATCGGTTGCAAGGGGTGCGCCAAAGCCGCGCCCGCCACGCGATCGCCGGGAAACGGGTGGGACGGGCTGCCGTTTCACGGCAAATGAGAAATGCCTGGCGGTCCGACGCGCAAGAGCTTGCCGATCCGAGCAAGCTCCAGTCGCCTGACGATCATACGACCGGATCCGGTCGAACGCTACAACGAAGTGTTGCTATGTAGGGTGGGTCAAGCGAGTCTTCGAGCGCCGACCCACCGGGGCGGAAATGGTGGGTCGGCTTGACTACGAGGACGGGTCAGGACTGCCTCGGCGGCGGGGCCTGCTCCGGTGGGGCCTTCGGCTCGCCGGCCTTCGGAGCCTTGTCACCGTCCGGGGCCTTCGGCTCCTTGTCCGCGGCCTTCGGCTCCTTGTCCGGTGCCTTCAGCCGGCCCTTCTTCTTCTTGTCTTCCTCGGAAAGCTGGAACGGCTCGATCTTCTCCCCGAGTGCTTGCAGGGCGATGGTCGATTCTTCGCGGACGTAGCGGTCCTTGTGCTTGAGCGCGGCGTACAGGATCGGGATCGCCGGCCGGGCCGGCTCGCCGATCTGGCCCAGCGACCGGGCGGCGGCCGCCTTGACCTTGTCCGTGGCGTCCCCGGTCAGCGTCTCGGTGAGGGCCGGGACGGCGTCGCCGGTCCCCTCGCTGACCAGCCCGAGCACCGACGCCGCCCCCTCCTGAATGGTGTGCAGGAACACCCGGGCGTTGGTGTCGTTCTCCGGGTCCTTCATCGCCGCGATCAGGGCCGGCACCGCGGCCCGGGCGTCCGTCCGCAACCGGCCCAGCGCGCTGACCGCGTTCTGCCGCACCTGCATGTGCTTGTCGGTCAGCGCCTGGATCAGCGCCGGGACCGCCGTCTTCGTGCTGGGGGCCATCTTGATCATGGCGACGGACGCATAGGTGCGGATGTCCTCGTCCGGGTCGTCGGTCAAGAGCCGGGCGACGTCGGGGACCGCGTCCTCGGCGTCCGGGCCGATTGCCCCGATCGCCAGGAAGGCCTGCTTGCGGACCTCCTTGTCCGGGCTGGCCAACTCGTCGCGCCAGTGGCCGAGCGAGTAGCCGTCGTAGGCCCGCCGTTCGCCGAGCAGCTTCGCCACGTGGGCGGGGCTGCCCGGGACCAGCAGCGCCAGCGCCACAGCGACCAGTAGCACAATCACCGCCCACACGACGGTACGCTTCTTCATCCGCTCCCCTCCCCGGCATCCGGCATGTGATGGATCAAGACCGGCTATACCGTACCCGAAGCCGCGGCCGCGGGGTAGCGGCTACCCGTGGTCGCGCTACTTCGCCGGGCCGACGTCAGCGGTCTGGGCCGCCTGCCACGCCTCGACGGTGCCGATCGGCAGCCAGTAGCCCGCCTCCACCACCCGGAACGGGTGCTTCGCTGCGAGTTGGGCCACGGCGTCGGTGATCTCGTACTCGCCCCGCGGCGACAGCGGCAGCGTCAGGTCGAAGACCTCCCTCGGGAACAGGTAGCCGCCGATGTTCGCCAGCGCCGGCGCGGGGATGCCCTTCGGTTTCTCGACGATTCGCTGAAGTGTGCCGTCCGGGTTCGGGAAGACGATGCCGAAGCTCTCCGGCGTGTCCACCGGGTGAACAAGGATGCCCATCGGCACGGCGGCGAGCTTCGCCAGGTCGGCGCGGCCGACGAGATCGTCGCCGTTGAGCACCATCACGCGGTCGGACGTGACTGCGCCCTTGCAGGCCATGAGCGCGTCGCCGGTGCCGCGCGGCTCGGTCTGACGGACGGTGGTCCAGTTGCGGACGTGGGTCTGGGCGGCGAGGTACGCCTCGATCTGATCGGCGAGGTAGTTCACCACCACGACGAGCCGGTCCACCGGCGGCAACGCACCGATGATCCAGTCGAGGATCGGCCGGCCCTGGACGGGCAGCAGCGGCTTGGGAGTGGTCTCGGTGTGCGGCCGCAGGCGGGTGCCCTTGCCGGCGGCCAGGATGATCGCGTCCATTCCGGTTCCCGTGGCTCTCGTAGGGTGGGTCGAGTCTTCGAGGCCCACCGTCCGGGCGAAGACGGTGGG
>DATLIF010000340.1:0-8040 GCA_035539575.1 Fimbriiglobus sp.
ACTACACGGCGCGAGGTCCGGCGGACAAGGCCGCCCACCACCGCCGCAAGGCGAGCGACTAGACCGCACCTGACTCCCGGAGGCCAGAGAACGTGAAGTTCACCCCGGCCCGGGTCACAGTGGCGGCCCTGCTGGCTGCTGCCCTCGGGGCCGGCGGATGGCTGGTCTTCGGGCGGCCCGGACCCGCAGACCCGCCAGCGCCGGACGACCCGCCACCCGCCCCGACCCCCGGCGTCCCCTGGTTCGTGGACGTGGCCGATGCCGCGGGCGCACACTTCCGCCACTTCGATAGCGCGACCCCTCATCACTACATCCAGGAGACGATGGGCAGCGGCGTCGCCTGGATCGACTACGACGCCGACGGCTGGCCCGACCTGTTCTGCGTTCAGAACTGTCCGGTTCGCCCCACCCCGGCAGGCCCGGCGCCGACTAGCAGGATGTACCGGAACAACCGCAACGGCACGTTCGCCGACGTGACCGAGGCGGTCGGCCTGGCCCGGTCCGGGTACGGGATGGGAGCCGCGGTCGGAGATTTCGATAGCGACGGATTCGATGATCTGTTGGTGACGTACCTCGGTGGGGTCGTGCTCTACCACAATGAACCGGACGGCCGCGGCGGCCGCCGGTTCGTGGACGTGACCGAGCGGTCCGGCTTGCGGAACCCACACTGGGCCACCAGCGCCGCCTGGGGAGACATCGACGGGGACGCCCGACTCGACCTGTACGTGTGCAACTACTGCGAGGTGGACCTGGACCGCTACCCGGTGTGCAAGGACCAGCGGACCGGGGATGTGATGGTCTGCATGCCGTCGAACTTCGCCAGCACGACGCACCGGCTCTATCGAAACGACGGAGGCGGCCGTTTCACCGACGTGTCCGGGCCGAGCGGAGTGGCCGCAGCCTCCCCGTCCCCCGGGCTCGCCGTGGCGATGTGCGACCTCGACGAGGACGGACGGACCGACATTTTCGTCGCGAATGACATGCGGCCGGCGTACCTGTTCCACAACTCAGGCGGAGGACGGTTCACGGAGCGTGCCCTGCTGGCTGGGTGCGGGCTGGGACCGGACGGCAGCCTGGTGGCCGGCATGTGCGTCGCGATCGCAGACGTGGACGGGTCCGGGCGGCCGTCGGTGTTCGTGACCAACTTCGAGAAGAAGCCGAATGTCCTGTACCTCAACCGCGGCGGCTTGCGGTTCCACGACGTCAGCATGCCCTCGGGGCTGGGCGGTCCCAGCATCCCTCGGCTCGGGTTCGGAGCAGAGTTCCTCGACGCCGACCTGGACGGCCGCCCCGACCTGGCAGTCGCCAACGGGCATATCCACCGCGCATCCAGGAAGGTGCTCGGCGTGCCGTTCGCACAGCCGGCTCTGTTCTTTCTCGGAGACGGCCGGGGGAAGTTCCGCGACGTGTCCGCGCTGGCCGGACAGTACTTCCGGGAGGAGCGAGTCGGCCGGGGGCTGGCGGTCGCGGATTTCGACAACGACGGACGGCCGGATGTCGCGGTCAATCACAACGGCGGGCCGCTGGCACTGTTGCACAACCGGACGGAGACAGCCAACGGCTGGCTGCGGCTGGACCTCATCGGGGACGGGGCGAAGAGTAACCGCAACGCCATCGGGGCGCGGGTCGAGGTGGCGGCTGGTGGCGTCCGGCAGGTGCGGTTCGTGGTCGGGGGCGGGAGCTACCTGTCGGCGAGCGACCGGCGGGTGCTGGTCGGGCTCGGCCCGGCGGACCGGGCGGATCGAATAGTGGTCGTGTGGCCGTCCGGCCGGCGGCAAGAGTTCCGTGACCTCCCCGGACGGCTTGGGTATCGCCTGACGGAAGGCGAAAGCCCGGTCGAGGTGCGGTAGCGCATCCCGCCGGGCCATGGGCGCCTACTTGTCCAGTTCGTCTTTGACCTTGTTCATCTTCTGGGTGACTTTCTTGCGCCGCTCCTTGTCGCGTGGGGAGACGTCCTCAAACTTCAGCGCCTTCTGCCACACCCCGACCGCCTCCTTCTTCTTGCCGAGGGCGACCAGCGCGTCGGCCCAGTGGTCCCAAATCTCGATGTGGTTGCCCTCTTCCTCGTCCTGGGCCGCTCGCTCCAGGTACTTCAGCGCCTCCTCGTGCTTGCCCTGCTTGTACAGGACCCACCCGAGACTGTCGAGGTACGCGGCGTTCTCCCGCTTGAGACGCTTCACGTCATCGGGGGTCAGGTTCTTGCCCTCCGTCAGGAGCTTCTGGCGCTCCTTGGAGTCCAGCTCCAGCGCCTTGCGGATGAGCTTCTCCGACTCGTCGAGCTTCTTGTCGTGGTCGGCCCAGATGAACCCGAGGTCGTTGTAGTACGTCGCCCGCTCCGGCTCGTCGTCGATGAGCATCTGAAGTTGCTTGGCCGCCTTCTCCACGTTCTTGTTGTCCACGTGCAGCCCGCTGAGCAGGTAGCGCACGTTCCGCTTGATCCGGGTCCGGGCGTCGTCCTTGAGTTCCTTGGCCTCGTCGAGCCGGTCGAGGACGTCCTCGTAGGTGGTGATCGCATCGTCGGTCTTGCCGGCCTCGCGGAGCACCCACCCCTTGAGCTGGAGGAAGTACCACCCGCCCTTGTCGAGCTGCACCAGTCCCTCGGCCATCCGCAGCGCCTCGTCGGTCTCGCCCTGCTTGGCCTTGGCCTGGACCAGCTTCTCCAGGACCAGCGGCTTGAAGTTCTCGAATCCCTTGCCGCCCTTGGCATCGAGCGCCTTGCGGGCCACATCCTCGGCGGTGTCGTACTTCTTTTGCTCCCAGTACAGGTCCCACCAGCCCTCGTAGGCGCGGGCCATGTCCTCGCCGTTCTTGGACTTGGTCGAGAGGTTGACGGCCGCCTCGTAGAACAGCTCGGCCGGCTCGTACGACTTGACGTTGTGGGCGACCTTGGCCAGCACCAGGGCGGCGTTGTAGTTGAACGGCTTTTCGTCCTTGGCTTCCTTGTGTGCCTTGGCCGCGGCCTGGACCAGTTTCTTCGCCGCCTCCTTGTCCTTGAGAAGCTCGGTCAGCTTCTCCTGCATCGCGTCCGTGTCCTTGAGGTCGTTGAGCTTGAGGGCGGCCTCCTTGAGCGGGCTGTCATCGGCGGCCGGGCCGACTCCGGTCATGATGCCCGCCACAAGGGCGGCCGCGGCTACGAGAACCCGAAGGCGGAATGCGATCATGGGACACCTGTCCTGGGTTGTCGGAGGGTCCAGTCCTTGCTACCCATCTTAACCGTGCCGCCGGACACGTGCCACGCGACTTGACCGGCCGTTACCCGCGATCGCCCGGAGTCGGAATGCTACCGTCGAGGCCCCTGAGCGAACGCCCCCCGCTGCCGCAGGGGCCGATCGACCGAATCACCCGGCCGGTTCGGCGGTTCCTGGAGATCGAGTCCGCCAGCGGGATCGTGCTTGTCGTCTGCACCATTTTGGCGATGGCCGTGGCCAATTCGCCGTGGTCCGGGGCGTACCACGACTTCTGGGAGACGCACCTGCGCGTCGGGGTTGGGAAGTTTGAACTGGACATGTCATTGCACCACTGGGTCAACGACGCCCTGATGGTGCTGTTCTTTTTTGTGGTCGGACTGGAAATCAAGCGGGAACTGGTGGCCGGCGAGCTGAGCACGGCGCAGAAGGCGGCCCTGCCAGTGATCGCGGCCGCGGGCGGGATGATCGTGCCGGCCGGAATCTACCTGGCGTTCCAGTCAGGGCAGCCCGGGGAGCGCGGCTGGGGCATCCCGATGGCCACGGACATCGCGTTCGTGGTCGGGGTGCTGGCCCTGTTCGGACCGCGGGTGCCGTTCGGGCTGAAGATATTCCTCCTGGCCCTGGCGATCGTGGACGACATCGGCGCCATCCTGGTGATCGCGGTCGCGTATAGCGCCAGCCCCAGCGTACTGGCGTTGGGGCTGGCGGCGGCGGGGTTCGCCCTGATCTACGGGCTGAACCGGCTCGGGGTTCGGACGGTGCCGGTCTATGTCCTCGTCGGGGCCGTCATCTGGCTGGCCATGCTGAAGTCCGGCATCCACCCGACCGTCGCGGGGGTGTTGCTGGGGCTGCTCACGCCGGCGTCCGCGTGGGTCGGGCAGGCCACGCTCCGCGACGCGGTCGCCGACGTGCTGATGCGGGTGTCGGAGGACAACGATTTCGAGGCCGAGGACGCAGATTACCGCAGGCTGGAGTTCGCCGCTCGCGAGTCGCGCTCGCCACTGGAGCGGCTGGAGACGGCGCTGCACCCGTGGGTCGGGTTCGTCATCATGCCGGTGTTTGCGCTGGCCAACGCCGGGGTCGCGTTCCGGCTCGCCAACATCGCCGACCCGGTGGCGCTGGCGGTCAATGCGGGTCTGGTCCTCGGCAAACCGGTCGGCATCGTTGGGTTCAGTTACCTGGCGGTGCGTCTCGGGCTGGCGGCGCTGCCGTCCGGGGTGAACTGGCGGATGCTAGTCGCGGCCGGGTGTCTGGGCGGGATCGGGTTCACGATGTCGCTGTTCGTCGCCGGGCTGGCGTTCCCGGAACGGCCGGATCTGCTCGACGCTGGCAAGGTCGGCATTCTCACGGGGTCGCTGACCAGCGCGATCCTCGGCAGCGCAGTGCTGGTGCTAGGGCTCCGGGTTCGCCATAGAATCCGCATGTTGCATCCGTCGAGGGGTCTCACGTGACCGCGAAGATTCCGATCGTCGGCGTCGGCCCGGACGGGCTGGCCGGGCTGACCGCCCGCAGCCGCGAGTTGCTGACCGCCGCCGAGGTGGTGTTCGGGTCGGACGCCGCCCTGCGGCTGTTGCCTGAACTCAAGGCCGAGCGGGTGCGGATCGGGGCCGACCTGCCGGAGGTGGTCGAGAAGCTGCGGGCCGACCTCGGTCGGAAGCAGATGGCCATCGCGGCGACCGGCGACCCGCTCTTCTATGGCACCGCGCGCTACCTGTGCGAGAAGGTCGGGCCGGAGTCCTTCGAGGTCATCCCGCACGTCAGCAGCATGCAGCTCGCCTTCGCCCGGACCAAGGAGACGGGGGAGGAGGCGTACCTGACCGACCTGTCCGCCCGCAAGCTCGACGACGTGCTGGACAAGATTCGCACCGCCGAGACGGTCGGGTTGTTCACCAGCGATGCCTACCCGCCCAACCGGGTCGCCCGCGAACTCCTGGCCCGCGGGATCGACTACTTCCGCGCCTACGTCTGCGAGAACCTCGGCGGCAAGGACGAGCGGATCACCCAGGGGGAACTCGCGGAGTTGCAGGACCTGCGGTTCGACCCGCTGAACATCATGATCCTGAAGCGCAAGCCGGACCGCCCGGACCGGCCGCAGACCGGGGCGCGGCTCCGCCGATTCGGCAACCCGGACGACGTGTTCGCCCAGACCCGGCCGAAGACGGGGCTCATCACCCAGGCCGAGGTGCGAGCGGTGGCGCTGGCCCAGATGGACCTGCACCCCGGCGACGTGGCCTGGGACGTCGGGGCCGGCTCCGGGTCGGTGGCGATCGAGATGGCCAGCCTGGTCGCCCCAGGGACGGTGTACGCCATCGAGCAGGACGCGGCCGACTTCCACCTGATCGTGGCCAACGCCGAGACGTTCGGGGCGGTCAACGTCAAGCCGGTGTCCGGCACTGCGCCGGCGGTGTTCGCCGACCTGCCGGCCCCGGACGCGGTCTTCGTCGGCGGCAACGGCGGCGAGGTGGCCCGGCTGCTGGAGGCGTCGTTCACGGCGTTGCGGCCGGGCGGCCGGCTGGTGGCGAACGTCGGCACCCTGGAGATGATCTCGGCGACGTACGCGGTCCTCAAGCGGCTGGCCTCGCCCGTGGACGTGCTGCTGATGAACCTGGCCCGCGGTGTCGAGCAACTGGAAAGCCTGCGGTTTGAGGCGGTCAACCCGACGGTGTTACTCCGGGTCCGCAAGCCGGATTAGTGTTTTGCCGCTCCTGGGTAGGGTGGGTCAAGCGAGTCTTCGAGCGCCGACCCACCGAGGCGGCACCGGTGGGTCGGCGCTCGAAGACTCGCTTGACCCACCCTACCCAATCCGGACACGGGAGTGGCGCCGCGCCGCATGGGAAACTATGCTACCCTGAGTATCGCCCCTCCGGCCCCGGCAGCCCGTCCCGTTCGGTGCGTGCATGGAACGCGTCATCTCCTGCCCCGGCTGCGGCGTCCTCGGGAAGCTCCCGGCGGACTTCCCCGCCGGTCAGATCGCTTGCCCTCAGTGCAAAACCGTCTTCGCAGTACCCGACGCGACCGCGGCCGAGCCGCCTTCCGACCCAGTCCCGCTCCGGGCCGAGGAACGATTCGCCGTCTGGGTCGGCGGCCCGGACGAACAACCACCGGCCCCTGTGGCAGCGGTCGGTGTAGGCGGCCCCAGTCAGGAGGACGCGGCGGCCCATCTCGACTGGCTCCGCGGCGAGACGCATCAGTTCAACCAGTACGTCTCCACCCGTCTGAGCACCCTGGACAGTCGTCGGCAGGAACTGGCGTCCCTGGAGTCGCGGCTGGAGTCCGAGTTCACCACCCGCGAGCAGGAACTGAACCGCCTGCGGGCCTCGCTGGCCGCTCGGGCCGGAGCGCTTTCTGACCGGGATATGGCGGCCGACCAACGGGAGGCCGCGTTCGCCGAGACACTGGCCGGACTGAAGTCGCGTGAGGAGGCAGTGGCAGCCCGGGAGGCGAAGCTCGCCAGCACCCAGTTGAAGATTGTGGAACTGGAACGCCGGGAGAAGCAACTCTGGCCGGCCGTCGAATCGCTCGAACGTCGCAAGGCGGAGGCCGAACACCAGCTCGCGCGGCTGGCTGAACTGGACCGACGGCAGGCGGAACTGGAGCGTGAGAGTCAGGCCCTGGCCCGGCGGGAGACCGAACTGGACGAACTGGAGCAGGACCTCCGGCGTGAACTCGAGCAGCGCGAACGCGAGATCGAGGAGCGCGGCCGGATGCTGGAACTACGGGAGAAGCAAGTCCGCTCTGTCGCACCCGGGAGCCTGACTCCACCTCCGGTGCCCACCTCGTCCGACCTATCCCATCGCATCGACGACCCCACCGACCCGGACGATTGAGTTACGCCGACCACCTCGGACTATACTCGGCTTGGCGTCTGAATCCCGCCCCGACGGCTCCGGGCGGGCTCGCCCGACATTTCCAGAGGAGTCCCATGAATCCGATCGAAAGGGTAGGTGGACTGGCCCCGACCCGAAAAGCGTTCTCTCTGTTCGACGAGTTCAAGGCGTTCGCCTTGAAGGGGAACGTGATCGACCTGGCGGTCGGCGTCATCATCGGGGCGGCGTTCGGCAAGATCGTGGACTCGCTGGTCAAGCACATCATCATGCCGCTGATCGCCTCGGTCACCCCCGGCGATCAGGGTTACAAGGGGTGGAAGGCCACAATCAACGGGTCAGAAATCCTGATCGGTGAGTTCCTCGGCGAAGTGGTTAACTTCCTGATCGTGGCCCTGGCGCTGTTCATCTTCATCCAGAAGTTCCTCGGATGGATCATGCGGCAGAAGAAGGAGGAGATCACGGCCCCGCCGTCGCTGAGTAAGGACCAGGAACTGCTGGTCGAGATCCGCGACTTGCTCCGCAACCGCCAGGCCTGACCGGCTCACCGTGGGTCGGTGCCCCGGCGCAGGGCGTCGGACAGGCCGGCGTGGCCGGGGTCCTCGGCGGCCGCCGCCCGCAACACCTCGACCGCCTCCGCCCGGCGACCGAGTTCCAGCAATGAGAGGCCGAGAACCAGACTCGCCCGCGTGTCCGGGCCGAGCGCCTCGACGTACGGTGTCGCGGCGGCCGCGGCTGCGGCCCACTTGTGTTGGCGGTGGTACGCGACCGCACGGACAAGCCCGGTGCCGGGGATGCCGGGCCGGGCGCGGTCGGCCTGATCTGCCCAGTTGAGCGCCGCCTCAGGGTCGTTCAACTCCAGCGCCACGGCCGCCTCGGTCAGACAAAGAATCGCTCGATGTGGGGCCGGCAGCCGCGCCGCCCGGGCTGGCTCCAGTGCCCGCGCCGCCCCGGCCGCGTCCCCCGCCGCCAGCTCCGCCGAGGCCGCGGTCATCGCCTTCAACGCCGACCCCAGTTCGGCGTGATCC
>DATLIF010000341.1:0-4413 GCA_035539575.1 Fimbriiglobus sp.
GTAGATAACAAACGAGCTGTCCAGCAGCGTCAGCAGCAGGAACCCGCCCGGGTTCGCCCAGATGCCCAAATCGAAAGGCACACCCAGTGGGCGCGCCCGATCCTGGGACAGCGGCCGTGGTCCCAGGAAATTGTTGCCCACCCAGCGTGGACGCCGATATAGTCGTGCGACCGGCCGGGGCGAGTGGCGCCCCGGCCGGCGGCATCACGCATACCTCTTTGGGAGAATGGGACACATGCTTCGCAAGCTGGGTCGGGTGGCGGCGGGCCTCGCCGCCGTGGTTGGCATGGCGGCTCTGTCGGCCGGAGTGCTGGCGGGGGACGACAAGGAGAAGACCTACCCGATCGAAGAGATCATGAAGAAGGGGCACGGGTCCAAGGGGCTTCTCAAGGGGATAGAGACTCACGTCAAGGGGTCGATGTGGGACGAGGCCAAGACCGACGCCAAACTACTCAAGGCGTTCGGCGTCTCCCTCGGCAAGAACGAGCCGCCGATGGGCGAGGCGAAGAACTGGAAGAAGCTCGCCGAGGCGTACAAGGAGAACACCGAGACCGTGTTCAAGGCGGTCGAGAAGAAGGACTCCAAGGCGGCCTTCGAGGGGCTGGGCAAGATCCGCAAGTCGTGCTCGGGGTGCCACAAGGAACATAAGCCGAAGTGACCCCCTCCGTCTTGGCCCGCGCCCACCCGTCACGACGGGTGGGCTTTCTTCTCTTCACCACCTCACCACCCAACTCCTCTTCCCCAGTGCCGCCGGGTTCGCTATCGTGCCGGGCCGGTACGGAATCATTTCGTCCGCGTCACGGAGGGCACGGGCATGGGCAAGGTGCGCGGTTGGATGAAGGGCTTCGTCGGGGCGGTCCTCGGGCTCATGTCCGGGGCCGGAATGATGTACCTCAGCGTCATCGTGGATACGGTGGTCAAGCCGTCCAAGCCGGTCGCCAACTTCGCCGTCGCGGCCGAGGGGCTGACCGTCAACTTCCAGAACCACTCGTCTGGCGAGTCCGGGTGGTGGGATTTCGGCGACGGCTCCCCGCTGGAGCCGTTCGACGCCGGCCAGCAGACCGTCGCGCACACCTACCCGAAGCCCGGCAGCTTCACCGCCAAGTTGACCGTCCGCAACTTCCTGATGGAGGAGAACACGCGGACCGTCCCGGTGGACCTGTCGGCAGCCACCCCGCAAACCCTGCCGATGAGCATCACCGGCCTCCAGGTCGAGCCGGTCGGCGCCCAGGCCATCGCCCCGGCCACCTTCCGCGTCCGCGGCGAGGTGCAGAACGCCGAGAAGGCGATCCTCGACCTCGGTGACGAGAAGCCGGAGGTCATCACCGAGAACGGGCCGTTCGACCGGCTGGTCGTGATCGAGAAGCCGGGCCAGTTCCCGATCCGGCTCACCGGCCTCAGCGGCAAGGTGGCGATGCAGCAGTTGAAGACTGTGACTGTCTCACAGCCGACCGCTGGTTCACTGGCGGTGGTGCTGCGCGTCACCGACACCGGCACTCGGGTCGATCGCCGGGAGACCACCACGACGATTCCCGTGCCGGTGCCGGCCAAGGGTGCGAAGACGTTCGAGAAGGTCGTCCGCGCCGACGCGGGGTGTACGGTCACCGAGGCGCGAATCGGCAAACTGGCCAGCCCCGCCGTGAAGAATGTCAAGGCCGAGGTCGCGGCCGATAAGCTCTCGGTGAAGCTTACCGGCGACTGGGCCGGCGACGCCAAGGCGGCCGGCGGCTCGGACGTACTCGTCCCGCTGACGCAGATCGTGGAGAAGACTGTCCGCGTCAACCTCCCGGTCCAGCCGCGGTCGGCGTCCGTCACCCCGGGGCAACCGGTCGATCTCGCCCTGCCGCCGGTGCCCGCCGGGCTGACCGGCCACCAGCGGAAGATGGCCCTGGAGTTCCGGCTAGCGACCGTCACCGGCGCCACGTCGGTCATCCAGGCTGTGCCCGACCTGAAACTGCCGTGGACCCAGGCGAAGACTTATCCGAACGTCGGGACGTACACCTACAAGGCCGAGCCGGCCGGCGACAAGGTGCGGCTCACAGTCGAGGTCCAGGCGAGCCGCTGACCGCCAGTCGCGATTTTGGCGTGAACCCCCGGCCCCGGCCGGGGGTTCGGCGCGCGCAGTCCTGTATAATCGACTCAGACGTAATGTGATGTCGGGGGAATCGATGTCAGCGGATCATCTACGGCCGCTTACCGTCCGACGGGAGGGCGACGGGCTGCGGATCGACTGGAGCGACGGCGTCAGCACGTTCGCCGCCTTCCGCCACCTGCGGATGAACTGTCCATGCGCCGGCTGTCAGGAGGAGAGGGCGAAACCGCCGGATCCGTTCAAGGTACTCAAACAGAACGAGGTCGCCGCCGGCCCACCCGCCCCGACGGCCATGCGCCCGGTCGGGCTCTATGCCTACCAGATCACCTGGAACGACGGTCACGACGCCGGCATCTATACCCTCGAAAACTTGCGCCGGCTCGGCGAAACCAACCCCACGGCGAACCCCGAGCGTTAGCGAGGGGGTGGAGCACTCAGGCACCTGAGTGCCTGAGTGCTCCACCCCCTCGCTAACGCTCGGGGTTCGCCAGGAGACGACCATGCAACCCCCACACCAGCCACAAAAGCTCTCCTTGCCCGGGGTCAAGCACGTCCTGGCCGTCGCCAGCGGCAAGGGCGGGGTCGGTAAGTCCACCGTCGCCGCCAATCTCGCGCTGGCCCTGCACATGCACGGCCAGCGGGTCGGCCTCATGGACGCGGACATCTACGGCCCGTCGGTGCCGATCATGTTCGGCCTGGGGCTGGTGGACCAGACCCGCACGCCGTTCCCGATCGAGCGCTACGGGCTGAAGCTGATGAGCATGGGGTTCCTGGTGGACCCCAATCAGGCGGTCATCTGGCGCGGCCCGAAGGTGGCCCAGGCGGTCGGGTCTTTCCTTGCTCAAGTACCGTGGGGCGATCTGGATTTCCTGGTGATCGACCTGCCGCCGGGGACCGGGGACGCGCAGCTCACGCTGAGCCAGCAGGCGCCGCTGACCGGTGCGCTGGTCGTGAGTACCCCGCAGGACGTCAGCCTGATCGACGCCCGCAAGGGAGTGCGGATGTTTCAGGAGGTCCGCGTCCCGGTGCTGGGCGTAATCGAGAACATGAGCTACTTCGTCGGCGACGACGGGAAGCGCTACGACATCTTCCGGTCCGGCGGCGGCAAGAAGCTGGCGGACGAGGCGGGGGTGCCACTGCTGGCGGAGTTGCCGATCGACCCGCGGGTGGCGGAGTGCGGCGACGCCGGCGAGCCGATCGTACAGAAGTACCCGAACTCGCCGGTCGCCCAGGCCTACGTCACGCTGGCCCAGACTGTGGTCAACGAGATGCTCAAGCGCCCCCAGTCGGGGGCGCTTCCGGATGTTCAGTTGTAGCGGCCCCGACCGGGGCCGAGCGTCATTTCGGTCAGGTGAACACGCGCAACTTCAAACGCTCGTTTACCACCGTCTCTACCGCCTCGAGGTTCGGTCGCGACTCGGCACCGAGAGTCTTCTCCAGGAGTACTAGGGCCGCGTGCGTCCTGGCCAGAACCGATTCGGTCCCCTTCTTGGCAATCACCTCGGGGTGCCGCCGCTCGATCTCGGAGCGTCGCATTCCCACGAGCCGCGCCCGGTCGTCGAGCCTGTCGGCGACGAACCGGACGGCCTCCGGGTCGTGGGGCATCTTACCGACGGCCATTGCCAGCTCTCTTCCGAACCGCAACTCGGCCAGGTAGCGCTCCGGCCGCCAGTACCCCTGGAGCCGCAAAACCGCCCGGCCGTCCGGGGCCGCCACATAGGTCAGGACGTTGGTCCCGCCGCCCCCCTCGGGGTAGGACTTCGCCTGCTCGGGGGTGCCTGGGTCGGGCGGCGGTAGGACGGACCCGGCCATCTGATTGTGCCAGAAGAGAACGAAGTGAGTCTGGAGGTCGCGGATCACCGCGGGGTCGGCGAACGTCACGGTCCGCATGAGGTTCGAGCCGACTCACCCAAACCCGGTCGGCAGGCCGACCGTCGAGACGACCAGGATCGGCTTACCCGTCCGAAGTGCCTCGGCCCGGACGGCGGCGAGGTCGGACCGCCAGCCCGGCCGCGTGATCCCCGCGATCAGGTCGGCGAGCCGTGTCCGCACCTCCACCGACTGGCTCTCCTCGGCCGCTCTGCGGAGCCGGGGGAGGGTGTCGAGGCCCACCTCGCGGAGCCGGCGGGCGGCCCGGTCGCGGACGCGGAAGTCGTCGGCGTCGAGCTGCGCAACGAGGCGTCCAATCTCGTCGCCGGGCGGCTGGGCGAGTGCGGGGGCCGGGGCGGCAAGTGCCGCCCCGGCTGACAGGACGAGGAGCAGGCGGGGGAACACGGCGGCGCCCTCCGGCGGGAGGCGGTGCGGTACAAGCCACCACTACC
>DATLIF010000342.1:0-27662 GCA_035539575.1 Fimbriiglobus sp.
CCGGCAGATCGCGTCCGGGTCGGGGCGGGCAGGGTCGATCGGCAAGACAACTGCGGGCATGGGAAACGCCTGTGCGGTTCCGCCGGGCGGGTTCTTCTGTTACAACATACACTTGCGGGGACATCCCGCCGCCCCCACCGCAGCAAGGACCCGCGTCATGGCCGAGCGGAGTACCCCCACGGTTCCGAGCCCCAGTCCGGAGCAACGGCGAATCGCCGCCGAGAACTTCGAGCGCGCCCGCCAGGTGCTGCTCACCGGCAACTACGACTACGGCATCTCGCTGTTGACCACCTGCTGTAAGCTCGACCCGGCCAACTTCCTGTACCGCCAGGGGCTGCGCCGCGCCCAGAAGGAGAAGTACGGCAACAACCTCCGCGGTAGCCGGTTCGCCTTCCTGACCACTGGCCGGCACAAGGCCCGCGTCAAGGCTGCCAAGGCAGGCCGCGACTACCTGAGGGTGCTCGAACACGGCGAGGCGGTGCTGGCCCGCAACCCCTGGGACCTCGGCACCCAGATGGACATGGCCGAGGCGTTCGACGCGCTGGGGTTGCTCGACCTCGCCGTCTTCACCCTCGATCAGGCTCGTCAGAAGTACCCCAAGGACCCGACGCTGAACCGCGCGCTGGCTCGCCTCTTCGAGAAGCGCGGCGACTTCCAGAAGGCGATCGTCCTCTGGCAGTTCGTCAAGGAGGCGCAGCCGACCGATGTGGAGGCGGCCCACAAGGCCAAGGACCTGGCCGCCAGCGAGACCATCGCTCGCGGCGGCTACGAGGGGGTGGCGTCCGGCAGCAAGGTGTCGCCGGCCCTGGACCGGATGGAGACGGCCGCGGTCGAGAAGCAGGATAAGGTAGCCCGCGACGCCAACCCGATCCTGAAGCGCCTCGAAGCGTCCCCGACCGAGCCGACGCTGTACCTACAACTGGCCGGCGTCTATCGCCGGTACGGCCAGGACGACCGCGCCCGCGCCGCCCTGCAGCAGGGGCTGGGGCCGACCGGCAACCATTTCAGTTTGCAGGTCGAACTGATGGAGCTGGACCTGATGCCGTTCAAGAAGAACCTGGAAGCGACCGAGGCGAAGCTGAAGAAGCTCCGCGAGCGGACCGAGGACGACCCGGACGACGACCAGACCGAGGAGGATCTGCTCAAGATCCGCTCGAAGCAGGTGAAGGAGATCGCCGCCCGGGAGGTGGAGATTCTGCGGCTGAAGGCGGACCGGTTCCCGACGGACATGAATCACCGGCTCGCGCTCGGCGAGCGGCTGTTGCACGCCGGGAAGATGGAGGAGGCGATCAAGGAGTTGCAGCAGGCCCGGCGGGACGAGAAGGTCAAGGGTCGGGCGCTGATGTATCTGGGGGCGGGGTTCCGCAAGCTCAAGAAGTGGCCGCTGGCGCAGCGGAACTTCGAGGAGGCGCTGGCGGCGATCCCGGCGTCCGACGAGTCGGCCCGCAAGGAGGTGCTCTACCAGCTCGCCACCGGCTCGGCCGAGGCCGGCGACCTGGCGCGGGCGCTGGACCTGGGGCACGAGTTGGCGAACATCGACTTCGCGTACAAGAACATCGGCACCCTGCTCGATGAGTGGCAGACCAAACTGCAACAGGCGTAGCCTGTAAATCCCAAATCCCAAGCACCAAATCCCAAACGAAGTCAGGTGCTTTTTGGGATTTGGTGCTTGGGATTTGGGATTTATGCCAATCCACCGCATCCGGCTCCGGGGCTTCTGGGAAGTGACGCCGCTTGGCGACGGCCGCACCCGGCACGTCCGCCGGTTCGGCAAGCCGCGGACGCTCGACCCCGGCGAGACGGCGTGGGTGGTCGGCGACGCGGGCCCGGCAGTGGTGTTCCTCAACGGAGAGGAAGTTGGGCGAGGGGAGGCGGGGCCGTTCGCGTTCGAGGTGACGGCGCGTTTGCAGACGCGGAACGAACTGGCGATCGAGGGCGCGCTGGGCGAGGTGGCGCTGGAGATCCGGGGTTAGCGGTCCGGCCGCAGGCCGGACCGCTATTCCGCGACCTGCAAACAGATCAACTCCTTCTCGTCCCGCACGTACACCCGGCCATCAACGAGTGCCGGGTGTGCCCACGTCGGGCCGCAGACCTTCGCCCGCGACAGTTCCTTGTACCCGGCCGGGTCCGGCTGCAAAAGCATCAGGTTCCCCTCGTCGTCGAGCATCAGGAGCTTGTCGTCGCCGGTGCGGACCAGGGCGGCGTGGTACTTGCCGACCTTCTCCTTGCTCCAGAGCACCTTGCCGGTCGCCGCCTCGACGCATCGCAGGGTGATCGCCGGGTTCAGGAGCGTCGCCGCCCCGTTGATCATGTACAGGTGCGGCCCCACCACCACCGGCGTCGAGAAGTAGCACGTCAGCGCCGGGTCCTTCCACACCGCCGTGGGCTTTTCGCCGGGCTTCACGGCAATGCTGCCGGCCGTCACCGAACTGCCGACGATCAGTTCGCCCGCCTTCACCGGGGTCGTCGAACTCTCGTTGAGCCTGTCCTTGAACGGCACCGCCCACAGTTGCTTGCCGTTGGCCAGCATCTCGCGCAGGTGGCTGCCAGTCAGGAACACCAGCCGGGTGTCCTTGCCGCGGCTCAGGTGCAACGGACTGGCATAGCTGGCCGGGTCGTCGGTCGCCTTCCACGCGACCTTCCCGGTCGCCTTGTCGAATGCGACGATGCCGGCCCCCTTGCCGCCGACCATCACCACCACGGTGTCCCCGACCACCGTCGGCGACGTGGAGACGCCGAAGAACAGGTTCTTCGCGTTGAACTCCTTGAGAGTGTCCACCTTCCAGGCCACGTCGCCGGTCTTCGCGTCCCAGCAGGCCAGCACGCCGGTGTTGCCGAGGGTGTAGACCTTGCCGCCGTCCACCGCCGGCGTGCCGCGCGGCCCAACGCCGTAGGGCGGGCTGAACTTCTCGCGGTCGTAGCTCTTCTCCCACTTCTTCTCGCCGGTTTTCGCATCGAACGCGGCCAGGGCGTCGGCGTCCTTCCCCGTCGGTTTGAAGAAGGCGTACACGACGCCGTTCGCGACGACCGGCGAGCTGTGGGCGTCGCCGACCGGCTGCCGCCACAGCGCCTTCGGCGGATCCTTCCACGGCGACATCGTCTCCGGTGAGACGCTGTCGCGGGTCGGCCCGAGGAACTGCGGCCAGTCGGCGGCCACGGCGAGGAAGGTTGCGGCCAGCACGAGGAGGCGGGGCATGAGGGGTGTCCTACGCCAGAGGAAGCGAAACCCGTCCGCTGGTGCTAGACGGTCCGCCGTCCGTTGTATTCGGCCGGTCAGCCTCGTTCAGGAAGATGTGCAGTGGCGCGTACCGCCAGCCGGCATCGAACTCGTCGGCGAGTCGCTTCAACTGCGCTATCGCCTCCTCGGTGATGCGGTGGCCGGTGTCCTGATAGGTCGGATCGCAGAAGTAGATGCGGCAGCCGAGCGGGCGCTCCTGCCGGGCGGTGCAGAGGTTGTCTACCTGGAACGGGCAGCCGTCGCGGCCAACCGGCTTGGCGTAGGGCGGGGCGGTTTCGAGCAGCAACTCGACCTCGAAGTGGCTCAGGAAGAGCGTGTGGCCGTACTCGCCGAACCGGCAGCAGCGCCCCGAGGCGTCGCAGCGCGGCGCGGCCGCGGCGACCGCGGCATCGACCGCAGCGTACACGTCGAGGACGTGGTTGCGCAGTTGGGGGGTCATAGAGGGAGGTAGACGACTTGATTCGCCATGTCCACGGGATCGAATACACCGGTGAGGATTTCGAGGTCGTTGACACAGGTGCCGATGGAGACCACTTGCTGTTGGGCGTAAGCCACTCCTGCAAACGGCTCACCTGCTAGCTGCCTGCGGTGAGCCTCCGACAGGAAGTCCTTATCTTGGGTGAAGATGACACGGGACAGAGACATAGCCCGGTCGAGCAGTACCGGGTCTGGTGCCCGCCGCATTCCGTCCTCCTGCGCAGTGATTACGTCCACGCCGCGGCGGCGAAGCCCGTCGGTGACGGCTCGGTCCACGTGCACATCCATGTACAGGGCGACGCTCATGACCCGGCCGAGCGCTCTTGCTTGACTGCCCTCAGCCGTGCCTGGAGTTCCGGGTTTTCTGTCTGGGCCCGGATCTGGAGATACTCCTCGTACTCCTTGGCCATGTACGCATCCAACGCCGCCTTGTTGTCGTAGTAGTACGTCAACGCGGCGTGGATCTGGGCCATCGACAAGTGTGGGTGTTCCTCGTGGATTCGTTCCGGGGTCAATCGATTGACTCCGATCACGTCGTAGACGACTTCCACCACCTTGGTGTTTGTGTCGTCGATCCAGCCGCGACCCTGGGCATCCAGGTAGATGTGCGGGAATCCGGTCGGCTTCAACTCGGCAGTAGTCGGCATCTCGTCCTCCCGCCTACAGTTTAACCACCTTCACCCGCCGCAGGATCTCCTCAACCGGGATCAACTCCCCCTGGCCGGAGCCGGGACACACTTCCGTGGTCCGCTGCCACGCTTCGGGCGACTCGACGTTGCTCTCCCAGAACGGCCACGTCCGGCACTGCTGCGGCCGAACCCGGTAGACGGTGCAGCCGCGGTCCTCGTCGTAGAAGACGCAGTCGCCGTTGGCCTTCTCGCGGAGCGTCCGCTTGTCGCGGGCCTCGCGGGTGTACAGCGACACGAACTCCCGCAGCGGTTCGCCGCGGAACCTGGCGATCGCTTGCACTTCCTCGTCCGTTACCCAGACGAACCCCGGCTCGCCGGTGCAGCACTTGCCGCACTGGGTACACGCGAACCGCAGGCCGTCGGCGAACCACGGCGTCTCGGGTGTGGCGTCGTCCATACCCGGATCATACAGGGTCAGCGCGTCGCCTCCGCCGGCCGCGGCCGATAAAGTGGCGAAAGCGATCCGCCACACCGAGACGCACCGTGCAAGCACCGCCCGCACCCGACCCACACGCCGCCTACACGGCCCGGTTCGCCGCACGCCGGGCCGAGGCGGACCGGCTGGACGCCGCCATCGACCGCATCGGCCAGTGGCGGCTCGCTGTGGTCCTCGCCGCGGTCGGAGTCGCCGTCGCGGCGGGGGTCACGGGTGTGTTCTCCGCGTGGTGGGCGCTGGCCGCGGCGGTTCCGCTCCTGATCCTGGTGCTGCGGTCGAAGGTGCTCGGCTTCCGCAAGGCCGCGGCCCTGCGAGCGGTGTGGTACTACCGGCACGGGCTGGACCGGCTGGCCGGAAAGTGGGTCGGCCGCGGCCCGACCGGGGACCGCTTCGTCAACCCGGACCACCTGTACGCCGCCGACCTCGACCTGTTCGGCGACGGGTCGCTGTTCCAGCGGGTGTCGGCCGCGCGGACGGCCGGCGGGGAGGCTGTGCTGGCCGGCTGGTTGCTCGCCCCGGCATCCGCTCCAGAGGTCCGTGCGCGCCAGGAAGCCGTGGCCGACCTGCGCGACCGGCTCGACCTGCGCGAGTACCTCGCCGTGATCGGCGGCACGGTCACGGAAGCCGCCGATGTGACGCCGCTGGTGGAGTGGGGAGCGAAGCCGCCCGCCGGGTGGCCGCAGTGGCGGCACGTCGTCGTGGTCGCGCTGGGCTGGTTCAACCTCGCGGCGGTCCTCGGCTGGCTGTTCGTCGGGACGGGTTCGCTGCCGGTGCTGGTCGGCGGGCTGCTATCGGCACTGGTCGTGTCGCCGCTGGTCCGCTGGGCGCGAGAGGTGGTCCGGCCGGTCGAGGAAGCCGCCAACGACTTGCCGCTGCTCGCGGCGATCCTCGCCCGGCTGGAGCAGGAACACTTCCGCTCGGCGCGGCTGTCGGCGTTACAGGCGTCGCTGACGGCCGGCGGGCTGCCGCCGTCGGCGCAGGTTCACGCGCTGCGCGATCTTGCGGAGTGGGCCGCCGCGCGTCGCAACCCGATGTTCCTGCCGGTCGCCATCATCATGCTCTGGGACGTGTGGATGGCGTTCCGGCTGGAGGGGTGGCGGGTGCGGTCCGGGCCGCTCGTCGGCCGCTGGCTCGCGGCGGTGGCGGAACTCGAAGCGCTCGGCAGCCTCGCCGGGTACGCCTTCGAGAACCCCACGGACCCGTTCCCGGAGGTGCTACCTGACGGCCCGCCGCGCTTCGAGGCGACGGGGCTGGGGCACCCCCTCACGTCGGCCGAGAAGTTCGTCCGCAACGACGTGCGGGTCGGCGGCGATGTGCGGCTGTTGATGGTCAGCGGGTCGAACATGTCCGGCAAGAGCACGCTCCTGCGGTCGGTCGGGGCGAACGCGGTCCTCGCTTTGGCCGGCGCACCGGTTCGCGCCAGATCCCTGGCGCTGACCCCGGTGGCGCTCGGCGCGACGATGCGGGTGCAAGACTCGTTGCGGGACGGCCGGTCGCGGTTCTACGCCGAGGTGACGCGGGTCCGGGCGGTCCTCGACAAGGCGAAGGGCTCACCGCCCGTCTTGTTCCTGTTCGACGAGTTGTTCGCCGGCACCAACTCGTCGGACCGGCTAGTCGGCGCCGAGGGGGTGCTACGAACGCTGACCGACCTGGGCGCGGTCGGACTGGTGACGACGCACGACCTGGCGCTGACCGAGGCGACCGCCCGGCTCGGCGGTCGGGCGATGAACGTCCACTTCGCGGACCAACTGGTGAACGGCGAGATGACCTTCGACCACACGATGCGCCCCGGCGTGGTGCCCCACGGCAACGGCGTGGCGCTCATGCGGGCCGTGGGGCTGGACATCTGAGGCGAACGGCCGGCGTAAGCCGGCTGGTGGGACGCGATCTGTCAGCCGGTTGGTTCGTGTCCCACCAGCCGGCTTACGCCGGCTGTTCGCCGGCCAGCACCCCCAGCAGTTCCCGGTGGACGCGGCCGTTGCTGGCGCAGACGTCCGCCCGGAACGGGTCGAACGCATCGCCGCCGACGGTGGTCAGCGCGCCGCCGGCCTCGGCGATCAGCACCACCCCGGCCAGCACGTCCCAGGCCCAGTTGTCGTAGCCCCAGTAGGCGTCGAACCGGCCGGCCGCGACGTATGCCAGGTTCAGCGCCGTCGAGCCGCCCCGCCGCAGTGCCTGAGCGTGATACGCCACCCGCTTCCACGCCTCCAGGTTGCGCAGCTGCGCCTCCCAGTTCGCCGGGAACCCGGTCGAGATCAGCGAGTCCCGCAGTGTCTCGGTGGCGCTCACCCGGATCGGCTCGCCGTTGAGCTTCGCCCCGAGGCCGGTCGCGGCGGTGAACAGCTCGCCGACCCGCGGATCGTAGATCGCCCCGACCGCCGGCTTGCCCTCGACCATCAGTCCCACCGACACGCAGTACGCCGGCACGTCGTGGACGTAGTTGACCGTGCCGTCGAGCGGGTCCACCACCCACGTCGGCGGGGCGTCCGCCGGTGGCCGGGTCGCCTCGATCGGTTTGCCGAAGCAGTCCTCCTCGCCGACGAACAGGTGGTCGGGGAACCGGCCGAGGAGGTAGTCCTTGATCGCCTCCTGGGAGGCGTGGTCGGCGTCGGTGACGAGGTCGGCGCGGGCCTTCTCGCGGACGACGAACCTTTTGCGCCACCGCTCCAGTTCCGCCGCCCCCCGCCGGGCGGCCTCGGTGGCGGCGTCGAGGTATTCGCTAAATTGATCGGTACTCATGGGGTCATCTTAGTGGTCCGGCCGCAGGCCGGACCACTACACGGTTCCTGCTCGGGGTTATCGATTGACCACCGCACCGGACTGGTCTGCCGCCCGCGCGGCAATGCATCTCGACCCGACTGTTGTCATGCTCAACACCGGGTCGTTCGGCCCGCTGCCGCGGCCGGTGTTCGACCGGGTGACGGACCTGCGGCTCCAACTCGCCGCCGGGCCGACCGACTTCTTCGTCCGCAAGTTGCCCCCCTTGCTGTGGCACGCGCGTGAACGGCTGGCGAACTTCCTGGACACCGCGCCGCACCGGCTGGTGTTCACGGCGAACGTCTCCGCCGCGATCAACCTCGTCGCCTCGGGGCTGCGGCTCAACTCGCCCGGCGAGGTGCTGCTGACCGACCACGAGTACACGGCGATGCGCTGGTGCTGGGAGCGGGCCTGTCAGCGCCAGGGTCTCACCCTGCGGACGTTCCCGCTGCCGACGATGCCGCGCGACCCCGGCGAGATCATCGACGCGGCGGTGAAGGCGATGTCGCCGCGGACGCGGCTGTTCTTCTTCAGCCACGTGCTATCGCCGACTGGGTTAGTGCTGCCGGCGAAAGAGCTGTGCGCCGAGGCGAAGCGGCGCGGCATTCTCACGGTCGTGGACGGCGCGCACGCGGTCGCCATGACGCCACTAAACGTCACCGCGGTCGGGGCGGACTTCTACACCGGCAACTGCCACAAATGGCTGCTGGCGCCGACCGGGGCCGGGTTCCTGGTGGTCGGCCCCGGCAGCGAGGACCGGCTCCAGCCGTTGCACGTGAGCTGGGGTTACTACCCCGACAAGTATCCACTCGGCGAACTCACCTCGGCGACCGGACCGGACGACCCCGACGCCTATGGCTCGACGCCGCGGGTGCGGTTTTTGGAGTTCGAAGGGACGCGGGACGTCTGCCCGTGGCTGGCGGTGCCCGCGGCGATCGACTTCCAGGCCGCGCTGGGATGGGAGAACGTCCGCGGCCGGATGGCCGAACTGTCGGCGTACGTCCGCAAGACGATTGACCTGAAGCCGGCGACGCCGGAGGGGCTGTGCGGCGCGATGACCGCGTTCGAGTTACCCGCGGGAACCGAGGCGGTGCCGCTTCGCAAGAAGCTCTGGGACGCGCGGGTGGAGATTCCGGTCGTGGAGCGACCGGACCGACTCCTGCTACGGGTCAGCCACCACTTCTACACGACCGAGGCCGAGATCGACCGGCTGGCGGCGTTGCTCGCCCAGAGTGCCGCGCAACTTTAGCTAAACCGCGCATTCGGGTATCGTGAGGGTCGGCCGGACCAGCGGAACCGGATCGGCCCCCGCGCACGAAAGGGTCCCCACTATGAACTCGCTTCTGCTCGGCCTGGCCCTGTCCACGTCTCCGTCGGCCGCGGCCCAGCCGCCGTTGCCGCCCGCGCTGCCGCCGGGCACCCCGCTCACCGGGCCGTACCAGCCCGGATACCCGAGCCCGTACAAGCCCGGACACCCGGGCCGACCGACCTACTACCCGCCGCAGGCCCCGCCGCCGTTCGCTCCCGGCGAGCCGACCCCCGGCTTTCCGGTCCCCGGCGGGCACCACGGCCCGATGACCCTGGCGCAGTTCGCCCGGTGCTTCCAGCCGACCCCCGGCCACCACACCGTCTGCCTGATCCACCCGGTCACCTGCCGGCCGGTCCACGTCTGCTTCAACCTGCCGCATGGCTGCGGCTGCCCGAAGATCGACGTCAACCGGCGGTCGATCGAGTTCGACTACGGCAAGCGCGAGATCGAGATCGAGTTCCGCCGCAACGGCTCCTACGAGGTGGACTACGACTGAGCCGGGACCGCCTGGTGGGGTCGGTGGTTCTGTGCTAGTCCCGGTTTTGATTGCTTTTGGCGAGCCGCCGACGCCAGTCGGCGGGTGATGGCCGCATCACCCGCCGACTGGCGTCGGCGGCTCGCGACCGAGTATCGAACACGGGACTAGCATCTTGGCTGGCAAGTGACGCACGGCTGCTCGTGGGAAGAGCTGGCGAACCCACTTCCAGGCGGAGTCAGCCTTGCGTCACTTGCCAGCCCGGAGCCACTGGCCCTACAGCCACCCCTGGCCCTCCTCGCGGATAATTAGCGTCATCGCCTCGATCCACTTCGGGTGGTCGTTCAGGCACGGGACCGCGCGCAGGTGCTCGCCGCCGGCGCGCTCGAAGACTTCGCGGCTCTCGTTGCCGATCTCGTCGAGCGTTTCCAGACAGTCCGCCGTGAACCCCGGCAACACCACGGCTACCCGCTTCACGCCTCGTTTCGCCAGCGCGGTTAGCACGTCGTCGGTGTATGGCTTGAGCCACTTGGCCCGGCCGAAGCGCGACTGGTACGACTGCGTCCACTTCTCCCGCGGCAGGCCGAGCCGCTGGACCAACTCCTTCGTCGTTCGCACGCACTGGGTCGCATACGGGTCGCCACGCTGGGCGTACTTCCGCGGCAGCCCGTGGAAGCTAATCACAATGTGTTCCGGCTCCCACGACAGCCGGGCCAGGTCCTCGCGGACCACCGTTGTCATCGCGTCGAGGTACGCCGGATGGTCGTAGTACGGCGGCACCACTCGCAGCGCCGGCACCCGTCGCTCCTTCATGAGCGCCTTGAAGAGCGCATCGGTCGCGCTGGCGGTCGTCGCGGCCGAGTATTGCGGGAACATCGGCAACACCACGAGCCGATCCACCCCGGCGGCGATCATTTCCGTGACCGCTTTCTCGACCGGCGGGTTGCCGACCATCATGCCGAACCGCACAGGCAGCTCCGGGAAGTGTGCCTGCAATAGCTCGACCTGTCGGCGGGTGAAGTGCATCAGCGGCGAGCCGGTGCGTTGGTCCCAGATGCGGGCGTACTTGGCCGCTGACTCGGTCGGCCGCGTCCGCAGGATGTAGCCGTTGAGGATCAGCTTCCACTTCCAGCCCTGGTCCTCGATCACGCGCGGGTCGGACAGGAATTGCCGTAAATAGGGCTTCAACGCCGCGGCGGTGGGCGCGTCCGGCGTGCCGAGCTGGATGAGGAGAATCCCGGTCATGGGGTAGCGGTGAGCGTTGAGCGGTGAGCATTGAGCCAGAACGAGCCACGGTGGCTACCAGCCATGGTAGGCGAACCTCGACGCGCAAAGCCCATGGGAACACCACGGGCTTCGCTCCGGCTCACCGCTCACCGCTCATAGCTCATCGCTACTTCTTCCCCGAGCAGCCCGGTCCTTCCTTGGGGTCGTGCTTCTCAGTGATGTGGGCGTCGCCGCCCTGGGCCTTGAGGGCCTCGGCCTTGTCCTTGTTGAGCTGGATGTAGCTGGTCCACTGGCTCGGGGTGTTCGCCTCGGCGAAGATCGCCTCGACCGGGCACTCGGGGACGCACGCCTCGCAGTCGATGCAGTCGTTCGGGTCGATGTAGAGCATCAGGTCGTCCTGGTAGAAGCACTCCACCGGGCAGACGACACAGCAGTCGGTGTACTTGCAGTCGTTGCAGTTGGCGGTAACGATGTGCGCCATCGGGCATCCCCTGAATAACGGGTGGTCAAAGCCCGGCCGGCGGTTCGCCGGTCCGTCTCACACGAATTACCAAACCCTGCGGACTTGTCAAGTTGTGACTGGGCATCGGATTCGGGCGGTTCCGGGCGAACGGCCGGCGTAAGCCGGCTAGTGGGGAGTGCAAGCCGACCCACCAGCTTACGCCGGCCGTTCGCCGGGATCGATTTTCCCCGAAACTTCCGGCCCGGTTGGGTGTTCGCGCCGCGGTCGGATAGAATTCCCGTCAGATGATTCCGAACGTTGCCCCACTCGTCTGGCCGCCGCCCACCTGATCCGGCCGCCGTCCGCCCGCCCGTCTAACGCTGCCCGCTTCCCCCGTTCCCTGCGGCCCCGGAGGTGCCCATGTGGACCCGGCAAGCGCTCCGAGATTTGATCACCGAGCGGATGAAGGACTACCGGTTCATCGTGGTGGCCAACCGCGAGCCGTTCATCCACCGCTACAACGGCGAGCACATCGAGGCGATCCGCCCGGCCAGCGGGATGGCCACGGCCATCGACCCGATTATGGACGCCAGCGGCGGCACCTGGATCGCCCACGGGGGCGGCGACGCCGACCGGGACGTGGTGGACGAACACGACCGCGTCCGCGTCCCGCCGGACAACCCGAGCTACACCCTCCGCCGGGTCTGGCTGAACAAGGAGCAGGAGGAGGGCTTCTACTACGGGATGGCCAACGAGGGGCTGTGGCCGCTGTGCCACGTCACCTTCACGCCGCCGGTCTTCCGCCCGTCGGACTGGGAGCGGTACAAGGAGGTCAACCGCATCTACGCCGACGCGGTGCTGCAGGAGGCGGGCGACAAGCCGACGTTCGTGTTCATCCAGGACTACCACTTCTGCCTGCTGCCGCGGATGCTCAAGGAGGCCAACGCCAACCTGGTGGTGGCGATGTTCTGGCACATCCCCTGGCCCAACCGGGAGGTGTTCCGGGTCTTCCCGTGGGCGGAGGAGTTGCTCGACGGGATGCTCGGCAACGACCTGCTCGGGTTCCACATCCGCTACCACTGCCAGAACTTCATGGACACGGTGGACCGGTTGGTCGAGGCGCGGGTGGACATGGAGCGGTTCGAGATCACCCGGCACGGCAAGACGACGCTGGTCCGTCCGTTCCCGATCTCGATCGACTACGCCGAGCACGCGGCCGCGGCCCAGTCGCCCGAGGTGGCCGCGGCGATGCAGCGGTGGAAGAAGCGGCTGGGCCGGTCGGTGGAGTTGGTCGGGGTGGGGATCGAGCGGCTCGACTACACCAAGGGAATCCCGCAGCGGCTGCGGGCGGTGGACGCGCTGCTGGAGGCGCACCCGGAGATGCGGCGGCGGTTCGTGTTCGTGCAACTGGCCGCCCCGAGCCGGACGCACATCCCGTCCTACCAGCGGATCGAGGACGAGGTCGAGAACCTGGTCGAGGAGATCAACTTCAAGTGGAAGGAGCGGGGCTGGCACCCGGTCCTGTTCCTCAAGGAGCACACCGGGCCGACGGACATGATGGCCCTGCACCGCCTGGCGCGGTTCTGCGTGGTCAGCTCGCTGCACGACGGGATGAACCTGGTGGCCAAGGAGTTCGTCGCCAGCCGCGCGGACGACGACGGGGTGCTGATCCTCAGCCAGTTCACCGGCAGCGCCTGGGAGTTGACCGAGGCGCTTCAGGTCAACCCGTTCGCCGTCCATGAGATTGCCGCCGCGATGCACCAGGCGCTGACCATGCCCGACGAGGACCGCGTCCGGCGGATGCACAAGATGCGCGAACACCTGGAGCGGCACAACGTCTACCGCTGGGGCGGCAAGGTGCTCAGCGAGTTGCTGAAGTTCGACTTCCCGGAGAACGTATGAAGACCGGAGAATGGCCACAAAGAGGCACGAAAAGACACAAAAAGTAGGACAGAAGACAACCCAATTTCCTCTGTCTTAACTTTTCGTGCTTTTTTGTGCCTCTTTGTGGCCATCTGCTTTGGTTCGGAGTTCTTGGATGCCGCTGCACCTGTTCGACCCGTTGAAGGACCTGGAGAGTCGCATCCGCGGCGGCCGGCGAGTGCTGTTGTTCGTGGACTTCGACGGCACGCTGGTCCCGATCCGCGACGACCCGATGGCCTGCCGGCTCTCCGATGAGGGGCGCGATCTGCTCGGGCGGATCGCGGCGCACCCGAACGCCGCCGCGGCGATCGTCAGCGGCCGCGACCTGCCGGACCTGCGGCCCCGGGTCGGGGTGGACGGGCTGGCCTACGCCGGCAACCACGGGCTGGAGATCCAGGGCGTCGGGTTCGAGTACCGCGAGCCGGGGGCGGCGGCGCTGGCCGGGGAGCTGGCGAAGATCACATCCGAACTGACCGCCGAGCTGGCCGGGGTGCCCGGGGCGTGGGTGCAGAACAAGGTCCTCTCGGCCAGCGTCCACTTCCGGCAGACACCGCCGGCCCTGGTCCCGGTGGTCAAGAAGGCGGTCGAGCAGGCGCTGAGGCACCACCGCGACCACTTCGTCCTGCGTGGCGGCAAGATGGTGCTGGAGGTCCGCCCGGCGGTGGACTGGCACAAGGGCCGGGCGGTGCGGTGGCTGTGGGAGAAGCTGGCCGCCGGCGACCCCAACCCGGTGGCCCTTTACCTCGGCGACGACGCGACCGACGAGGACGCGTTCGCCGCGGTGCCGGACGGCGTGACGGTGATGGTCGGCCCGTCCCGGCAGACGGCGGCGCGATACCGGCTCGACGGCCCGCAGGACGTGGCGCGGTTCCTCAGGTGGCTGGCCGACGTGCTGTAGTCTTGTAGGTCGGGTCTTCGAGGGCCGACCTACAAGTCATCGAGCCGCCTCGTTCACCGCCTTCGTCCACACCGCGTACCCCTTCGCCGAGAGGTGCAGGCCGTCCTTGACGAACAGGTCCGGGTCGAGCTTGCCATCCGAGCCGAGCATCGGCGTCACCACGTCCACATACGCCAGCCGCTCGTCGCCGGCGCAGACCGCCTTCACCAGGGCGTTCGCTTCCGCCTGCCGGCCGAACTGCTTCCACCGGGCGATGCTGGGCTTGATCGCCACGAACAGGATGTGGGTCTTCGGCAACTCCGCGTGGACCCTGGCGGCGAACTCCGCGAAGTCGTCGCGGACGGCCTTCGGGTCGCGGCCGGCGGCGATGTCGTTGTCCCCCGCGTAGAAGACGATCGCCCGCGGCTCCAGCGGCAGCACCAGCCGCGGGACGAAGTGGGTCTGGTCCGGGATCTGCGACCCGCCGAACCCGACGTTGGTCGCGGTGCAGTCCGGGAAGGACTTCCCCACGTCCCACAGCCGGATGCTGGAGCTGCCGACGAACGCGACCCCGCCCGCGTCCGGCGGATCCTTCTTGAGTCGCTTTTCGATGGCGGCGACGTCCTTCTCCCACCGGGCGGCCCGGTCGGGGCCGGCCGTCTGGGCCGGCGCGCAGCCGAATACGGCGAGTGCGGCCAAAAGGCCGGTCAGCAGCGAGCGGATCATCGGGGCCCCCCTGAGGCCGGCCGCCATACCACACCCTGAACCGCGATACCAGCGGAACCGCCGGGCCGACCGTCGGAGCGTGTTCTATGGTTGCGCGAGGATTCTCGCCCTACCCTTTCAGACCGAGCGAGCGTACTCCCGTGAGCGAACCGAAGAAGCCGCCCCAACTGTTCCGGCGAGACTTCCTGGTTGGGGTGGTCGGCGGGCTGACCGCGGGCGGCGCGGCCTCGCTCGCCGCCCCGGACGGCTGGCACGAGGGCCGGCTGTCGCCCGGCACGCACCTCTCCTACGCCCAGAACGGCGAGGACCTGGTGGTCGAGTCCCTATTCCGCGCTATCGGCATCGACCGGCCGACGTACGTGGACGTTGGGGCGTACGACCCGCTGATCTGCAACAACACCTACTACTTCTACCGCAAGGGCGGCCACGGGGTGCTGGTCGAGCCGAACCCGGACCTGTCCTCGCGGCTTCGGTCGGAGCGGCCGCGGGACGTGGTCCTGACCGCCGGGGTCGGCGTCGATGACACGGCCGAGCTGGACTACTTCATCTACTCCGCGCCCCAGCTCAACAGCTTCGACCGGTCCCGGGCCGAGAAGATCGAGGCGGACACCGGCGGCAAGGTCCGGCACCTGCGGACGGTGAAGATGCCGCTTCTGAACATCAACCGCGTGATCGCCGAGCACCTGGGGGCGGCCCCGGACTACCTGTCGGTGGACGTCGAAGGGCTGGACCTGGCCATTCTGAAGACCCTCGACTTCGACCGGTTCCGCCCGATGATCGTCTGCGCCGAGCACTCCCCCGACCCGGCCGAGCGGGCGGAGTTGATCGCCCTGCTGGACCGGCACGGGTTCGCGGTCCGCGGGCAGACCTACCCGAACACCATCTTCGTGGACCGCAAGCGGATGTCGTGACCCGGCCCGGCCCACCCCCCGCGTTTGGTATGATGGTGGGGGAACCTGAGGGGCCGGCCATGTCCGCGTTCACCGTCACCGCGACCGTCCGCCCGGACGGCTCGCTCACCGTCGATCAACTCCCGTTCGCGCCCGGCCAGCGGGTCGAGGTGGTCGTCCGCCCGGCCACTGACGACCCGACCGAGGGGGGCAAGTATCCGCTGCGCGGGACGCCAGGGTACTACATCGACCCGTTCGAGCCGGCGTGCGACCCGGACGACTGGGAGGTGAACCGGTGATCCTGCTCGATACCCACATCTGGTTTTGGTGGGTGCGCGCGGATCCGAACCTGACCGCCTCTCAGCTCCAACACATCCAGGGCAGCCAAGCCGCCATCGGGGTCAGTGTGTACTCGGTGTGGGAACTGGCAATGCTTGAGCAGAGTGGGCGGGTCAACGTATTCCGGCCGATTGAGGACTGGGTCCGTGACGCGCTAGCCTATCCCGGCGTCCGACTCCTCGACCTGACTCCCGAGATCGCCATCGCCTCGACCCGGCTGCCGACCCCATTCCACAAAGACCCGGCCGACCGCATCCTGGTTGCCACGGCGCGGGCACTCGCTATCCCGATCCTGACCGCCGACGCCAAGATTCTCGCCTACCCGCACGTCCAGACCCTGACGTGAGGACCACCATGCCCCCCGAATCCGCCGCCGACCCGACCGTCATCGAGTTCGACGTCCGCACGGACGAGATGCTCGTCAACATGGGGCCGCAGCACCCCAGCACCCACGGCGTGCTGCGGCTCGTGCTGCGCACCGACGGCGAGGTCATCCGCGAGGTCACGCCGCACCTCGGCTACCTGCACCGCTGCGCCGAGAAGATCGGCGAGAACGTCACGCCGATCCAGTTCATCCCGTACACGGACCGGATGGACTACCTCGCCGCCATGAACATGAACGTCGGGTACTCCCTGGCGGTCGAGACGCTCTGCGGCGTGGCGGTCCCCGAGAAGGCCCAGGTCATCCGGGTGCTGATCGGCGAGCTGAACCGCATCGCCTCGCACCTGGTCGGCATGGGCGCCTACGGGCTGGACCTGGGGTCGTTCAGCCCGTTCCTGTATGCCTTCCGCGAGCGCGAGCAGATCCTGGACCTGTTCGAGGACGCCTGCGGCGCGCGCCTCACCTACAGCTACCTGACCATTGGCGGCGCCCACGACGACCTGCCGGCCGGGTGGACCGACCGCTGCCGGCGGTTCCTGGATTACTTCAAGCCGCGGATCGCCGAGTACCACATGCTCCTGACGGACAACCACATCTTCGTGAAGCGGACCGCCGGCGTCGGAGTGCTGTCGAAGGAGCTGGCACTGAGCTACGGCTGCACCGGCCCGGTGCTGCGGGCATCCTTGGACCGAACCAAGGGTGACCCGGACTGGGACCTGCGCAAGACGGAGCCGTATTGCGGCTACGAGCAGTACGAGTTCGACGTGCCGCTGCCGCCGTTCGACCGGGCGCCATCGGACGCGGTGATCGGCGACTGCTGGCACCGCTTCTACGTGCGGATGCGGGAGGTGGTGGAGAGCGTCCGCATCGTGGAGCAGGCTCTGGACAAGTACGAGACGCTGCACGGCGAGTGGACGGCGATCCAGGCCGAGTTCCAGGCGAAGAAGGACACGCTCAGCCCCGAGGACAAGAAGGCCGAGGAGGCGAAGCTGGCGGAGGCGTTCAAGACACGGTACGCGCACCGGGTGGAGCCGCCGCGGACGCTGACGCCGGGGGAGTGCTATGTGGAGACGGAGTGCCCACGGGGGCAGATGGGGTTCCACGTGGTGGGCCGGCCGTCGAAGGACTCGGTGCCGCTACGGGTGCGGGCGCGGTCGAGTTGCTTCTGCAACCTGAGCGTCGCCGACGAGATCTGCCGCGGCTGCCTCGTGGCCGACGTGCCGGCGATCATCGGCTCAATCGACATCGTCATGGGCGAGATCGACCGGTGAACTCTTTCGGAGCCCGAAGCGTAAGCGAGGGACTTGTATACCCCAAGTCCCTCGCTTACGCTTCGGGCTCCGAAAGACCGAACGTCGGAGTGGCCATGCCCGCCGACCCCATCGCCTACTTCATCTCCTTCACCGCCTACGGCACCTGGCTACATGGCCGCGACCCCGGCTCGGTGGACCGCGACCACAACGCCTACGGGATGCCGGTCCTTCCGTCCGACCCCGTCCGGGAACTCGCCGAGCGGGACCAACTCCGCGACCCGCCTTCCCTGCTCGCCGCCGACCGCCGGGCTGTCGTCCTGGCGACCGCCCGGGAGGTCGCCGCCCACCGCCAGTGGCGGCTCTGGGCGGTCCACGTCCGAACTAACCACGTCCATGTCGTCGTGAGTGCGGCCGACAGGCCGGAGAAGGTGATGGCGGACTTCAAGGCATATGCAAGTCGGCGTCTGAGAGAGCGGCTCGGGGAGCCGGCCGACCGCAAGCGGTGGACCGAACATGGTAGCACTCGGTACTTGTGGACCGAGGATCAAGTCGCAGAGAAGGTTGAGTACGTGGTGACCGGACAGGGGGAGCCGATGGCCGTCTACCGGTTGTCGGAGCCCGAAGCGTAAGCGAGGGTCTGGGGAGAAGACCCTCCGTCGGAGCCCGAAGCGTAAGCGAGGGTCTTCTCCCCAGACCCTCGCTTACGCTTCGGGCTCCGAAAGAATCAAGGCACCCGGTATCCCGCGCGCTTCAGCACCGCGGGCTAGCTCGGACGAGGTTCGAGATCGTGATTGCGGGCTTCACCTTCTCCCAGTCTGCGACACCGCCGGGCACGACCCGGAACAGCGGGTGCGCCCGCGGCTGACGGACTGGCTCCAGTCGGGCGGCCCATTCCGGGTCGCGGACCCCCACCTTTCCCAGCAGGTGCTGCCACTCGTAGTCGAGTTGGCCGCGGGTGACAGTGATCGGGCCGTCCCGGCGTGCGCGGTTAATCTTGCCGGAATCGAAGTGATACCCGCGGGCCTCGGCCTCGGCGTGAACGTCGCGCAGGTATCCGGCGATGGCCCCGACCGGCGACGGCAGCTCCCGGAACCGGGCGAGTTGGGGGTGGTGCGTGTACCCCTTCGTCTTGCCACGCAGCACGGCCTGGGCGAGCAGCCCCTCCCGCCACAGGGCGACCAGCCCGCGAGCGTCCAGGTACTTCGGGTGCAGGGACCAGAGTCGCATCGCGGCCCGTTATAACGGCTAATTCCGCTGCCCCCAGCCGGGCTCGTCCTCCAGCACTTCGCGGAATCCCGAGAACCCGCGCCGCGCGAACCAATCCCCCACGGCCTGCCGCGAGTGCTCGGTCATCTCCACGTCGGTCCCCCACCGCGGGTCCAGGCGCAGGAACCGACCGTGGTGGTACCCCAGGCGCAGGAGCAACTGGTCCCCGCGGTACAGGTCGATCCGGTAGTTCCCGCCGCAGGCGCACGCACCCGTCGGTCCGATCCAGTCCACCGTTCGGAGGAAGTCCTGCGTGGCGTCCGCCCCGCGAACCTCGAACGCCGGCGTCCCGTACTTCGCCGCAGTCTGCCCGAGGGTTCCGTGAACGACTACGATCCGGTCCACGTCCTTCGCCCCGGCCAGCACCCGGTCCCGGGACGGGCCGCGGACGAGCGACCAGACCCCCCAGCCGGCGAGGCCGGCCAAGAGGACTCCGCAGATCAGCAACCCGGCTCGCCGCACCACGTCCCCCCGGTTCGTCGAACTGGGTATCAAGCCGCTGGGCGTAACACGTTCCGCAGGCTAAACCCCACGGCCGTTCCCTGCAAGCCGCCGACGCACGAATCCTGCTCCGTGTAGTAACACCGGCGGCGTCGGGCGCCTGCGACCACGGGCGCCCGACGCCGCCGGAAGGAGACTTTGGCCTGCCTCTTACCCGATGAACACGCCGCCGGCGCCGTCGCCGAAGGCGACCACGCCGGCCGAGGTGCCGGGGCCAGTCATCCCCGGCAGCGGCGTCTGGTGGAACGCACGGATGCCCGCCGCCGTGTAGACGTACGCCCGGCTGTTGACCGTCGCCACCACGTCCGCCCGGCCGTCCCGGTCCAGGTCCTTGACCGTCACCCGCGTGCCGTTGCGGCTCTTCGTGTCCCCGGTCACGAAGAAGTCCACCACCCGCGGCGAGTCGATCCCCTGACCGGACACGATCCCGGACCCGTTGAACACCGCCACCCGTGGAGCGCCGCCCGGCCCGCCGCCGGCCACCAGGTCCGCCCGGCCGTCCCCATCCACATCCCCGACCGCGACGTTCGCCCCGTTGCGCAGCGCCGCCTCGAACACGAAGAAGTCGCCCACCACCCGGTACGGCGTCACCCCGGGCGCGATCGACCGGCCGTCGAAGACCGCCACCCGCGGGCCGCCACCCTGGCCGGCCGCGACCACCAGGTCCGGCGTGCGGTCCCCGTTCACGTCCCCGACCGCCACCCGGGTGCCGCCGCGGAAGTTCCCGTCCTCGATCCCCAGGAAGTCCGCCAGCACCAGCCCGCGGGTCGGGTCCGCCCCGGCCTGGAACTGGGCCGCGTCCAGCACCTGCACCCGCGGGCCGCCGCCGGTGTCGGCCGAGATCACGACGTCCGCCTTGCCGTCCCGGTTGAAGTCCCCGGCCGCCAGGTTCAGCCCGCCGGTGAAGCTCCGCTCGAACACCACGATCCCGCCGGCCACCAGCTCCGCACCCGTGGCCCCGTCGAAGACGCGGACCATCGCCAGCTCGCCGGGGCCGGTCGCGGTGATCACGTCGTCCACTCCGTCGCCCGTGAAGTCCGCCGCCACGACGCGCGCCGAGGTCCGCGCCGGAGTGTTGGTCGTCCGCACCGGGACGGTCGTCAGCGACCCGTTCGGCCCGGGGGCGAAGGTATACGTCTGCACGTTACCGGTCATCCCGTGGCCGATCGCCAGCGTGGACCCGGACATGGACTCGACCGCGCCGGCCGGCGTCGAGGTCGTGGCCCCGCCGCTGACAGTGAGCGTCGAGCGGACCGGGGCCGCGGAGGCGTAACCCACGGTCGGGGTGACGATCAGCGCGTGGGTGCCGTCCGGCAGCCCGGCCACGATGAACGTGCCGTCGTCCCGCATGTGGGCGCCGACGTCCACCAGCGACCCGGAGTTGTACAGGTCCACCTGCACCCGGGCCGGGGCCAGGCTGCGCTCGCCCTCGTCCCGCTTGCCGTCCCGGTCGAGGTCCAGGTACAGCCCGCCCGTGACCGCGCCGGGCAACAGCACGCCGAAGTTCAGCCCGCCCTTGATGTCGCTGTTCACCACGGTGACTTGCCGGCTCACGTTGGCTGGGACGTTGAACACGGTCCCGACCGGGGCGGCGACGTTTATCGCGTGGGTGCCGTTGGGCACGTTGGTGAACAGGTATGCTCCGGTCTTGTCGGTCACGGTGGTGGCGTCCGTGATCCCGTCGTTGTTCAGGTCGAGCTGCACGGTCAGCCCGACGATCCCCGGCCGGCCGGGGCTGACGTCGGCGAAGAGGACCTTGCCGCTGACCGCGGACGACGGCCGCACCGCGAAGTTCAGCTCGGCGTTCGGCGTGCCGGGGTTGATGGCCGCGGTGCGGGTGTTGGCCCCGCCGGTGAAGTAGTTGACCGGCGGGGTCACGGTGACGGTGTGGTTGCCGTCCGGGGTGTTGAGGAACTGGTACTTGCCGTCCGCCTGGGTCACGACGGAGCCGTCCACCCCGCCGTCGCCGAAGGCGTCGTAGGTGACGGTGGCTCCGGCGACGCCCGGCTCGCCGGCGTCGCGGACGCCGTTGCCGTTGAGGTCGGTGTAGATCGTGCCGGCCACGGCGCCGTTGGGCCGCAGGCCGATGGCGAGCGGGCCGACGTCGGTGCCGCCGGCGACCGTGACGGTCTGGGTGGTCGGCGAGATCGGGGTGGAGCTGACCGGCGCGAGGACGTGGAGGGTGTGCGCCCCGTCGGGCAGCCCGGCGACGACGAAGCTCCCGCCGGCGTCGGTGGCGGCGGTGAAGTCGTTGATGCCGTCGCCGAACAGGTCCACCTGGACGCCGACCGCGGGCAGCCCCGGCTCGCCGACGTCCTGCACGCCGTTGGAGTTCATGTCGGCGTAGACGGCCCCGGACAGGGCGGCCGGGGCGGTGCGGTCTTCGAGCTGGAGCAGCTTCGGACGGTGGACCCGCATGGTCGGCTCCTGGCAGGGCGAGTGTGTACGGGGACCGGGTCGCGCCGGTCGGCACAGTCGGTACAATCGGCCATCGGTGGTGAGGAATTCAGCCGAGTTGCCGGGTTGGGTTCAGTGTCAGGGGTGTAGCGAGAGGGGTGGTATCGGGTTAGGCTTGCTAAATAGGTTTGGTAAGCGAGTGGGCCGAGGGGAATTAACGTGACACTCCGAGCGTTCTCGGTCAAGCAGTCGTGGGCCAGCCTTCTGATCGCTGGGGTGAAAAGGTATGAGGTCCGCACGTGGTCTCCCAAGGAGCCAGGTCTGCTCCTCGTACACGCCAGCTCCGGCAAGGCGCAAGGGATACGAGAGTTGCGGACCGAGCCGATGTTCCACACGGCGCTCGAGCGGGCGGGAATGAAAGACGAGGGGTCATGGCCTCAAAGCGCATTCGTTGGTCTATATACCTCCCGCCAAATGCGGAAGTGATGCCCGATATCGGGAGAGCCAACCCGGTCGGTTCCAACGCCGGATCAGTCGTTCCGCACCAAATCCCGGATTACAACCCGCACGGGTCCGCCGGCCACGTATACTGACCGTGTGGCGGGTGAACCCCGCCTATCAGGAGATGACGCCCTATCCCGCCACTGTCTCGACTCGACCACTCTTGGCCTGCCGCTCTGAGCTTCACCTCACTGCCATCCAAGACCGTCAGACCGCCAGTGCCGCCGGGGACCGGCCGCCCGCCCACTCCGTCGGGCCGCGCCGAGGTCGTCCGCTCCTGACCGGCCGCGGCCACACGGGCCGCATGCCTCTTTGCTACCGGGTCTTTCGGCCCTCAAGGTGAGTGCGCTGTGAGCAAGAAGTTGTACGTCGGCAACCTGTCGTTCCTGACGTCCGAGGACACCCTCCGGCAGGCCTTCGGCCAGTACGGGACGGTGAACACCGCGTCGATGGTGACGGACCGGGAGACCGGCCGGTCCCGCGGGTTCGCGTTCGTCGAGATGGCCGACGGGGCAGACGAGGCGATCCAGGCTCTCAACGGCGCCCAACTGGACGGCCGGACCCTGACGGTGAATGAGGCCAAGCCCCGGGAGGACCGGCCCCGCAGCGGCGGGGGCGGATTCGGCGGCGGGAGCCGGGGCGGGTACGGCGGCGGCCGGTACTAACCGCCGCATTGAGAAGTGATCGAGACCCCCTGCCACCAGCGCGGGGTTCACCGTTCCTGCGGCTGACATGCACCCCCCAACGACTGCACCTCGGGTTGCGAGGAGGGATCGATGGTGATGAAGACGCGGCGGTCCGAGTTGTGGGTCGTCTACCGGATGTCGGTCAAGGGGTCGGCGGACGGGGCGAACGCGGTCTGCACGCAGGCCGAGTGGGACGTGCTGGAACTCGCCCGGCCCGGCCACCACGCCCTGTTGCGTGCCGGGATCGGGAGCGAGGCCGAGGCCGAGCGGTTGGCCCGGGGGACGTCGGGTGACACCATCCCCCGGGGCGCCCCCCGCCCATCCGCCGGGCCGGCGGTCGTGGCCGCACAGTAGTCGGCGACCCCTCGGCGACCGACATCGCGCCCCCGGCCCGTTCGCGCCCGGCCGGACAGGGTGCGATATAGCTTGCATTTCTGCAAACGCCGCAGCGTTTGTTGCCGATCAACTCCCACTGACTGCCGCTACGCGTCTACTGAGATGCCGGTCTATTGCTTGTCGGATACATCACTTCCGCCTTTGGCGGGAGGTATGTAGCTGAGGTCGTCCGAATCGTCGGTCCCGACGATGAGTTACCCGGTGACATAAACGACTTCGACGAGTTCCTGTGTGGAAACATCGACAACGTATACCTGTGGCAGATCGGCCGGCGGTGGTCGTTCCCGAATCCGGTCCCCTGTCACGGCAAACTTAACCTGTGGCGACCACCGGAAGAGATCCATGTGGCACTCGATCAACAATTGAAGGCAGCAGGAGCATCGGTTCGCGTTCCCCAGTAGCTGGGAGCCTGAGCCGACCGGATTGCAACAACTTTCCGGCCCGAACCGCGCAACACCCCTTGACCCCCGTCGGGTTGACCCATACCTTCAATCTTTCCTGACCTTATACGACCAGGTTCCGGGCATTCGCCGGGCCGAGGAGGACGGGCGTGGCGGGCTTCGCGAACGAACGCATCCGGATCCGGATGGAAGGCTACGACCACGAGGTCCTGGACCGGACCGCCCAGGAGATCGTCGAGACCGCCCAGCGGACCGGGGCCGAGGTCCACGGGCCGATCCCGCTGCCGACCCGGATCGAGCGGTACACGGTGCTGCGTAGCCCGCACATCGACCGCAAGAGTCGCGAGCAGTTCGAGATTCGGACCCACAAGCGGCTCATCGATATCCTGCAGCCGACCGGCAAAACCATCGAGGCGCTCAACAAGGGCCTCAGCCTGCCGCCGGGCGTGGACATCAAGATTCGCGTGCTGAGCGCCGCCGGCGCGGCTTGACCTGATGTAGGGTGGGTCAAGCGTCGCTTTGGACGCGCCGACCCACCGGGTGTGAATGGTGGGTCGGCGCCCGCAAAGCCGGGCTTGACCCACCCTACAAGAACCGGGTCTTGCCACCCGGCTCTGGCGCACTAAGACGATTAACTCCCGCCTCCCGCGGCCGAAACCGCGGGAGGCGGCTTTCCCACGAGAGAAGGGCTTCGGGTCGCCGCACTCCGGGCCGGCAACGGTCCGGGCGGCAATACGACCCACCGCCGCAAGGCGGATGGCCCCCGAGGTGACGCGATGGCTGACCAGGCCACGGCCCCGACCCCATTGTCGTTCGACGTGTCCGGCAAGATCACCGTCCCGGTGGTCAACAAGTCCGGCGCGCAGACCGGCACCGTCGAGATCGACCCGGCCGAGTTCGGCGGCAAGATCAACCGGACGCTGATGCACGAGGCCGTGCTGATGTACCGGGCCAACCAGCGGGCCGGGACGCACAGCACCCTGCGGCGCGGCGAGGTGGCCGGGTCCACCAAGAAGCTGTTCCGCCAGAAGGGGACCGGTAACGCCCGGGTTGGCACCAAGCGGACCAACAAGCGCAAGGGCGGCGGCACCGCCAAGGGGCCGAAGCCCCGCGACTACGAATACCACCTGCCCAAGCGGGCCGTCCGGGCCGCCACCCGCATGGCGATCCTGAGCAAGTTCCAGGACGGCCAGGCGGTGGTCATCGACGACCTGACGATCGCCTCGCCCAAGACCAAGGAAGTCACCGCCATCCTGAAGGCGATCAAGGCCGGCAAGAAGACGGTCAAGAAGGTCGAGAACGGCCAGGAAACGACCGCCGAGAAGGACCTGACCCTACTGGACTCGACGGTCCTGATCGGGACCGCGAGCCTCGACAAGAACGTGTATCTGTCGGGGCGAAACATCGAGGGGGTCAAGGTGCTGCCGGCGGCGGAGTTCAACTGCTACACGGTGCTCAAGCACCGGCGGTTGCTGCTGACCCGGGCGGCGCTGGACGCACTGCGGGCGATGAAGGTCGAGCGGCGGCCAGAGAAGAAGGCAGAGGCGGCTAGCAAGTAGGGTGGGTCGAGGCTTTGCGAGGCCCACCGTCTGCGGTCTTCGTGGTTCCGGTGGGCCTCGAAGACTCGACCCACCCTACAAGACAGCGGGCGGCAAGGGGAGATAAGCCATGCGAGCACGACCGAAGCCGAAGCGATACCGGCGAAAGTTGGCCGCCCGCAAGCCGTGCGTTCACGGCAAGTCGGGGGTCGAACTGCAGCCGTACCAGATCATCCTGCGGCCGCTGGTGACCGAGAAGGGGACGCACCAGTCCACCCGGTACAACACGTACGCCTTCATGGTCAACCCGCTGGCCAACAAGACGCAGATCCAGCACGCCGTCGAGGAGTTGTTCGGCGTGCGGGTCGAGGTCGTGCGGACCATGAACCGGATGGGCAAGAAGACCCGGTTCCGCAACGTCGAGGGCGAGCGGCCCACCTGGAAGCGGGCGCTGGTCAGCCTGCACGAGGAAGACCGGATCGAGTTCTTCTAGGGGCGATGAGCGGTGAGCTTTGAGCGGTGAGCCAAACCGTCGAAGCCCACACCGCCTGGTCGCGTGGGACAGACGAGTTGGGTCGGCGTTGCTTGGCTCAACGCTCACCGCTCATAGCTGAGAGCTACTGAAATGGGCGTTCGTCAGTACAAACCGACCTCCGCCGGGCGCCGGGACGCGTCGGTGTCCGACTTCTCGGACTGCACGTTCCCGAAAGAGAACCGGCCGGAGAAGTCGCTGCTGGAGCCGCTACCCCGCAAGGGCGGCCGCAACCACCACGGGATCATCACGTCCCGGTTCCGCGGCGGCGGCCACAAGCGGAAGTATCGCAAGATCGACTTCAAGCGGAAGAAGGACCACGTCGAGGCGGTCGTTCTCCAGGTCGAGTACGACCCGTGCCGCAGCGCCCGGATCGCCCTGCTCCAGTATCAGGACGAGTCCAAGGAGAAGCGGTACATCCTCTCGCCGGACGGGCTGAAGGCCGGCGACAAGGTGATGAGCGGCGACACCGACGCGGTCGAGCCGCGGCTGGGCAACTGCATGCCGCTGTGGAAGGTTCCCCTCGGGATGACCGTCCACAACATCGAGTTGATGCCCGGCCGGGGCGGCCAGATTTGCCGCTCGGCGGGGTGCTCGGCGACGCTCAGCGCCCGGGAGAAGGACTGGGCGCAGTTGACCATGCCCTCGGGCGAGGTCCGGCGGGTGTCGTCGAAGTGCCGGGCGACGCTGGGCAGCGTGTCCAACCCGGACCACATGAACATCAGCTTGGGCAAGGCCGGCCGTAAGCGATGGAAGGGCCGCAAGCCGCACAACCGCGGCACGACCATGAACCCGACCGACCACCCGATGGGCGGTGGCGAGGGTCGGACGGCCGGCGGCCGCAACCCGGTCTCGCCGTGGGGGGTGCCGGCCAAGGGCGGCAAGACCCGCAACACCCGCAAGCCGGGCAACAAGGCGATCGTCCGTCGCCGCCCGTCCGGGCCGCACCAGAAGGGGTAAGACGGTCGCCCCGCGCCGCGGCGCGGGGCCAGTGGCGAGATTCCGCGGCAATTAGCACTGGTCGGGTAAGACCGGCCGGCGCATTAATAACAGTCCGGTTTTGACGGCCGGATCAATGGAACGGGGTGGCAGGCCATGGGCCGCTCGCTGAAGAAGGGCCCCTACGTCGATCTTCGCCTGTTGGGCAAGGTCGAGAAACAGGGCGCGAACAAGGACCCGCTCAAGACCTGGGCCCGGGACTGCACCATCGTCCCCGAGTTCGTCGGGGCGACGTTCCTGGTGCATAACGGCCGCCAGTTCATGAAGGTGTATGTGACCGAGGACATGGTCGGGCACAAGCTCGGCGAGTTCAGCCCGACCCGGACGTTCCGCGGCCACTCCGGCGGCAAGGCCAAGGCGGCCGGCCCCGGCGGCAGGTGAGATTAGTCCAGAGTCCATAGTCCTTGGTCCCCGGCTCGGCGGACTGAGGGCGAGGGACTAAGGACCATGGACTAAGGACCGGAGACGATGTTCTACAAAGCCAAACACAAGTACGCCGACACCGGCGCCCGCAAGATGCGGCCGTTCGCGCAGTTGGTCCGCGGGAAGAACGTGGACGAGGCGATCGAGTCGCTGCGGTTCCTGCCCAACCGCGGGGCGAGGTTGATCGAGGCGGTCCTGAAGAGCGCCGTCGGCAACGCCGAGGACAAGGGCTGCCGCAACCCCACGGACCTGGTCGTCACCGAGTGCCGGATCGACGACGGCCCGATGTTCAAGCGGATCCGGCCGCGGGCCCGGGGCACCGCGTTCCAGATCAAGCGGCGGCTGGCGCACATCATCGTGACGCTGACCGACCTGGAGTCGCTGGCCGAGGCGGCGGCCCCGGCCACCCCGCCGGGCAGCACCCACGCGAACGTGCCGGCGCACCCGACGGTGCCGACCGCACTGAGCCCCGAGCCGCCGACGCCGACCGCGTAGGTCCGGCCCGGCGACCGCCGCGGGGTCGGCCCCGACGTGGCCGGCCCCGGCTTGTTTGAAGCGGATAGACCCGGCGCAACCCCAGCC
>DATLIF010000343.1:0-4145 GCA_035539575.1 Fimbriiglobus sp.
CGCCCGCACGGCCGGCTCCTGCGTCCACACGACCTCCACCAGCACCGATCCGCCGGGCTTGAGGTGCCGTCCGGCGTCGGCGGCGATCCGCCGGTAGAACGCCAGCCCGTCCGGCCCGCCGTCCAGCGCCACGCGCGGCTCGTGGTCGCGGACCTCCGCGGCCAACTCCGCCAGTTCCGTCGGCGTGACGTACGGCGGGTTGCTGACGATCAGGTCATACGTCGCGCCGGCCGGCAGCGGGGCGAACAGGTCCCCCTGGTGGTAGGTCACACGATCGGCGACGCCGTGGCGGTCGGCGTTGCGGCGGGCGACCTCCAGCGCGTCCGGGGACACGTCCACGGCGGCGACGGTCGCGCCCTTGCACTGGTGGGCGAGGCTGACGGCGATGCACCCGGAGCCGGTGCCCAGGTCGAGCACCCGCGGGGCGGGCTTGCCCTTCAGGAGCCGCAGCGCCTCCAGCACCAGCGTCTCGGTGTCCGGCCGGGGGATGAGGACGGCCGGCGTGACCTCGAAGGGGAGCAGGTAGAACTCGCGGCGGCCGACGAGGTACGCCACCGGCCAGCCGTCCACCCGGCGGCGGATGAGTTCCTTGAAGCCGGCCTTCTGGTCGTCGGTCGGCTCCTCGTCGGAGCGGGCGACCAGTTCGATCCGCGGGCAGTCCATGACGTGCCCGAGCAGGATCTGCGCCTCCAGCCGGGCCTCGCGCGGCTCGATCCCTTTTTTGTGCAGGTAGTCGGTGGTCCAGGTCAGCAGGGTCTTGATCGTCCAGGCGGCCGGGGCCGTACCGTTGTTGGGGCCAGACATGGGCCGTCCGTGGTCGAGAGAGCGCGGGAAACGGGTCGAGAAAGGTTAGTTTACGCGGAAAGCTTGAAGAAATCAGCGGGAGTTGCGGGCAAGCCCACCGACGGCAGTCGGTGAGCTTGTGGGACTCACTTCCCGTTGCCGCCGAGCCGTTCCTTCTTGTCGTGCTCCTTCAGCGGTTCGACCAGGTGGTCCACCGCGCCGCCCAGGACGTCGGCCAGCTTGTACACGCTCAGCCCGATGCGGTGGTCCGTCACCCGGGCGTCGGGGAAGTTGTACGTGCGGATGCGCTCGCTGCGGTCGCCGCCGCCGATCAGCGTCCGCCGCATCTCGGACCGCTCCCGGTGCAGCTTCGCCTGCTGGCGCTCGTAGACCCGGCTGCGCAACAGCCGCATCGCGCGCTCGTAGTTCTTGTGCTGGCTGCGCTCGTCCTGGCACTTGACCTCCATCTCCTCGGAGGTGCCCTTCTTGTACCAGATGCGGACGGCCGACTCGGTCTTGTTGACGTGCTGACCGCCGGCGCCGCCGGCCCGCATCCGCTCCCACTCGATGTCGTCGTCCTTGATTTCCACCTGCACCGTGTCCGGCTCCGGCATCACGCCGACGGTCGCCAGCGACGTGTGGATGCGGCCCTGCGTCTCGGTCTTCGGCACCCGCTGGACGCGGTGCCCGCCGGACTCGTAGCGCAGGTGCTGGAAGACGCCGTCCCCCTTCACGCTGAACACGACTTCCTTGTAGCCGCCGGCGTCGCCGGGGCTGGCGGAGATCTCCTCCACCGCCCACCCCTTCGCCCGGGCGTACCGGGTGTACATCTCGTACAGGTCACCGGCGAACAGGGCCGCCTCGTCGCCGCCGGTCCCGGCCCGAACCTCCATGATGAGGCTGTCGAAGTCCTCGCTCGGGTCGATGAGCAGTTGGTCCTCGATCTTCGCCTTCAGCGCCTCGGAGCGCGGCCGCAGGCCGGCCAGTTCCTCCTCGGCCATCGCCTGCATGTCCGGGTCGGTCTCAGTCGCCAGCAGTTCCTCGGACTGCTTGATCTGCGCGTCGAGTTGCTGGAACTCCAGGTATGGCTTGACGATCTTCGCGAGGCTGCCGTGTTCCTTCGCGACGGCCGAGAACCGCGCGTGGTCCGACGCGACCGCCGGGTCGGAGAGCTGCGCCTCCAGCTCGCGGAACTTCTGGACCTTGGTTTCGAGCGCGGGCCACATGGGGAACCAGGGGTCAGGAGGCAGGGGTCAGGAGGCAGAAATCAAGACACGAAAAAGCCCACCCGTGACAACGGGTGGGCTCGGACGGACGTGCGTAGCTACTTCTTCTCTTCGGCGGCGGGCTGCTCGGCCGCCTTGCCCTTCTGGCCGTAGGAGCTGCGCTGGTACTTCTTCTGGAACTTCTCGACCCGGCCGGTCGCGTCCACGAACTTCATCTTGCCGGTGAAGAACGGGTGCGACGCGCTGGAGATCTCGACGCGGTACAGCGGGTACTCGTTGCCGTCCTCCCACTTGACGGTCTGGTCGGTCTCGACGGTCGAGTAGGTGAGGAACGAGGAGTTCGCCCCGGCGTCCATGAACACCACGGGCCGGTAGTTGGGGTGGATGCCCTTCTTCATGACCGAAGTCCTGATTCGTTCTGGATTATCAGACTGATGATTGTAGGGGCCGTAACGGACCGCGACAAGGCAACCCGGTTAGCGGGGTGGCCTACGGCCGCACCGCTACGCGCCCATCTCCGCGACCAGGACCGTCACCGCGTCGCCCGCGTCCACCAGTTCCGCCGCGACCGCCTCCGCGAAGTCTTGCCCTGTCAGCGTCCGGTGCTGGGCGGCCGCCGCGATTAGTCCCTCGGCATCCCCGGCGGTCGCCAGCAGCAGCCGGTCGCCCGGACCCAGCACCCCGTCGCGCGGCGGGAACTCGGCGTCAAACGCCCCGAGGAACGGCCCCGGCCCGGCCCACGGCTGCGGGTCGCCGGCAGTGGGCAGGACCACCGCCGGCGGCAGCCCGCCCCGGGCCACGCTCACGGTGCCGGACCGGGCGTCGATCACCCCACACGCCATCCCGACCAGCGGCGGCGGGTCCAGTTCCAGGCCGATCAGCGACCGGTTCACCCGGCCCAGCACCTCCTCCGGCGGCAGCGTCCGCGGCCGGCCGTCGCGCAACTCCGACCCGCGGGAGGCGAGGCGAACCGTCAGCCCGACCACGCCGCCGGCGTCCGTCACCCAGAACCCGACCCGGTCGGCGTCGAGCTGCGCCGCGTCGTACCCGCCGCCGGACGACTCGGACAGCGCGCGCGGCCGGTGGCACACCGCGAACCGTAGCCCGCCGACCGCCGGCAGGTGTCGTGGGAGCGCAACCCGCGCGGCCCGCTCGACCAGCCGGGCGTCGGCCCCGGCCTGGCTGTACGCCTTGCGGAGCCGGTCGTTGATCGCCCGCCCCTCGGCGGCCCGCTCGGCCAGCTTCGCCGCCTGCTCCCGCACCCGCACCGCGGACCGCACCTGGGCCACCAGCGCCGCCGGATCGACCGGCCGGACGAGGCCGGCGTCCGCCCCGGCGGCCAGCCCCGCCGCGAAGGCGTCAGCGTCCGGGGCGATCCAGATCACTGGGAGGATGCGGTCGCCCAGCTCGGCGCGGAGCCGCCGAACGAGTCCGACGCTTTCGCCCACGACGACCGCCGTTGCAGTGGCGAGGTCGGACGAGCCGACGGCGTCGGCAACACGGAACCCGGCCGCGGTCAGGGCGGCCCGCAGGTCGTCGGCCGGGTCGCCCGGCGTGGCCGCGATCAGGACGAGGGGGGCGGTCATGGCAGGGGTCCGTCCTTGGTCCTTGTCCCATCCCGTACCGAGCGCTCTGGACTCTCGGCCAGGGACTCTGGACTATGGACTATGGACCGAGGACTCCCCCAGCCAGCGAGGCCGCCGTGCCCATCCAGATGGAGCTGCGTCGGATCATCATCAGCGAGGTGGACGAGCACCAGGTGATCGTCCTGAAGGAAGTGGACGGCGACCGGAGTTTCCCGATCGTGATCGGCCTGTTCGAGGCGACGAGCATCAACCGGCGGGCGAAGGGCGAGGAGTCGCCGCGGCCGCTGACGCACGACCTCATCATCTCCGCCGTCGAGCAACTCGGCGGGGAGGTCCAGGACATCGTCATCAACAACCTGGAGGAGCACACGTACTACGCGAAGTTGCGGGTGCGGAAGGACGGGGAGTTGACGGAGATCGACTGCCGGCCGAGCGACGCGATCGCGGTGGCGGTGACGGCGAAGGTGCCGATCTACGTGAACGAGCAGGTACTCGGCGAGGCGCTGGAGGAGGACTGATTTGCGTCGGTTAGCGACGCTTCGCAGAAGCG
>DATLIF010000344.1:0-14603 GCA_035539575.1 Fimbriiglobus sp.
ACCGTTGTTCGGTCGTTCTCAAAGTCCTTGCCGGCCGAGCGGCCGAAGCCAACCCGGCCGAGCGAGCACAGAGTCCGCCGAACTCTCGGCAGCACCCCGCACCCGCAGGCTCCTTACCTACCTAACACGTTGTCAAAGAGCAAACTCAAGGCAATAAGTTGGAGGGGGTGACCCTTCCACTCGTTGCAACTTTCTGCCAACGCATTCGCGTCGGCAAGGGGAATAATATCCATCCGACGCGGAGTGTCAACAGGTCGAAATGGGTGAAGGCGAAAAAACCTCCGACCCCCTGGCGGTGGCTGGTTTCGAAGTGCGGGCCACGGCAGGCCAATCCGTCGGGCCCACTGGTAGGGGGGGGCATGCGACGTTACAACGATGGTGTCCGTCTGACTTCCGCGGGTCAAGCACAAACCTCCGCCTTCCCGGGCTTTTGGTTATGGCCACTCCGACCGCTCTGGTCCTCCGCGCCCCCGGCACCAACTGCGACGGCGAGGCGGTCTTCGCCTTCGAGCAAGCAGGCGCCCGGGCCGAGCGAGTTCACGTGAACCGGCTCCGGGAGGAGCCGCGACTATTGCGGAAAGCCGAGATCCTGGTGCTTCCTGGGGGATTCAGTTACGGCGACGATGTGGCGGCGGGTCGTATCTTCGCCAGCCAACTGCAGCACTATCTGGCCGACGCCGTCCGCGAGTTCCGCGACGCCGAGAAGTTGGTGCTGGGTATCTGCAACGGTTTCCAGATCCTGCTGAAGGCCGGGTTACTGGTGCCGCCGGACGAGGATGGCCCGCTCGTCACACTCGCCCACAACGAAAACGGAAAGTTCGAGGACCGCTGGGTGCAGCTCACCGTAAGTCCGAACTCCTGCCCGTTCTTGACCGGGATAAACGAGATGTACGTCCCGATCGCACACGGCGAGGGGAACTTCGTCGCCCGCAAGGAATGGATCCTGAAGGGGCTCGCTCAGGCCGGGCAGTTAGTGCTGCGGTATAGTGGGCCGAACGGCCACCCGGCTGGATACCCGTTTAACCCCAACGGCTCGCAGGATGACGTCGCCGGAATCTGTGATGCGACGGGGCGAGTACTGGGTCTAATGCCGCACCCGGAGCGGCACGTCCTGCCAACCCAGCACCCGCAATGGACCCGGCTCGGCGTAAAGGCCGAGGGAGATGGTCTGAAGCTCTTCCGCAACGCAGTGGAGATCTTCAAACTCTAGCAAGGTCTCCCCGTCTGAACCCGAAGCGTGAGCGAGGATTATGGGATAAGACCCTCGCTCACGCTTGTGGCTCCAACGAGACCCGCCTCTCGTATAGCCGTTCTGCCAGGTCGCGGATGTAGTCCCGACCGCTCGACTGGTTCTCCAGGTTCTCGACCAACCCCGCCGGCACCGCCGAAAGGCCGCCGAACGCACCACACAGCGCCCCGGTCATTGCCGCCAGAGTGTCGGTGTCGTCGCCGAGGCCGATCACCCGACCGACCGCGAGCGTGTAATCGGTCGGGCACGCGGCGAATGCGGCGATCGCAGTAATCACGGAGCGGTGGGCTTCCAGTGTGTGCCCCAGGACCGCGATCGAATCGCCGCCGCGCAGACGGATCGCGGTCTTCAACGCCCAGCGTATCTCGTCTGTTTCAGCCCGTTCCAGAAGGGACTTGAGGAACTCGCGCCGGTCGATCGTTTCGACCCGCGTCGCGAGCGCCACGGCGAGCGCCATCACCTGGGCCGCCTCGACTCCGACCGGGTGCCGGTGGGTTGGGAGGGCCGACAGTCGCGCCTGCTCCCAGACGGCGTCCGTGTCGCCGCCGAAGAATAGCCCGACAGGGGCGACACGCATGGCCGCCCCGTTTCCCAACGAGCCGCCGGGGAAGACCGTCTCGGCCTCGGTCCGCCAGTCGCCGCCAGCCCGGATCGTCTCGATGATCCGCCTAGCTCCCCGGCCGTAGCCCCGATCCGGGTGGTAGTTGGCCGCGAACGCCTGGGCCAGCGCATCGACTTTGATCTGCCCGTGCTCGACCAGCGTCTCCGCGACGCCGATCATCATCTGGGTGTCGTCGGTGTAGTAGAGGGATGCGCCGCTCGGGTTCGACGCGACGACATCCGGCGGGCCGAATCTGTGGAAAATGTCGGTGGCGGGAAGCCCCTCATAGGGAGCGCCGAGGCCATCGCCGACGGCCAGCCCGAGCAGGGAGCCAAGGAACCGTTCGCGAAGTGAGACGGAAGACATGTGGAGGCCCCGGGCGAACCCTGAGCGGTAGCGAGGGTGATTCCCCAGCCTTCGCTACCGTATCGGGTCCGCCAGTTAGCCCTTCGCTGCGGTGGCGTTTGCCTTCTTCGCCAGCCGCGACTTCATCCGGGCGGCCTTGTTCTTGTGGATCACGCCCTTGGCGGCCGCCTTGTCCAGCTTCTTGGCAGCGGCTGTCACCTCGGTCGCGATCACCTTCTTGTCACCGCCCTTGAGGGCGTCGGCCACGGCGCGGGTCTGCTTCTTGACCTGCTTGACCCAGGTCTTGTTCCGCTTGCGGCGATTCTCGGCCTGGCGGAGCCGCTTCGCGGCGCTCTTCGTATGCGGCATCGGTCCCTCGGAAGGAGTGAGTTGTCTCTGGATCGCAATGGCGAGCCTACGGGCATTGCCCGCGGGCTCGCGGTCCGGTCATGGTACGGCGGGGCCACTCAGACCGCCACCTCGCCGACCTTGAACCGGACGAACTTGACCACGTCCAACCCGGCCCCCTGGAGGACCTGGCCGACGGATTTCTTGTCGTACTTCTGTTGGTTGGCGATCAACTGCTCGGTCAGTACGTTCTCGCCAAACCAGGTCTTCAGCTTCCCCTCGACGATCTTTTCGAGGATGTTGGCCGGCTTGCCGGCGTTCTTCGGGTCTTCCTGGACCTGCTTGAGCGCCAGGTCCTTCTCCCGGGCGACGACGTCGGCCGGGAGTTCGTCAACCCGAGTGTACGGCGGGTTGAGCGCGGCGATGTGGGCGGCCACGTCGCGCAGCACTTCATCATTCACCTTCTCGCCACGTACCTGGATCAACACCCCGAGGGTGCCGTCGTGGTGGATGTAGTGGCCGAACTTCCCACCGTAGAGTCGGGTGAACCGCTGGACCTTCATGTTCTCGCGGATCAGCCCAATCACCTCGTTGATTCGCTCGGTGACCGTCCCCTTCTCGGCCGAGATCGGCTGGGTCAGGAACTGGTCGAGCGACTCCGGGTTGTTCTCGGCGACGGCCCGGGCAAGGTCGTTGACCATCGCGATGAACTGGTCGCTCTTGGTGACCGGGGCGCTCTCACACCGCACCTCGATAATGGAGGCGTTCTCGGTGGCGGGGTCCAAGTAGACGCCGATGCGGCCCTCGGCCGTCTCGTTCATGGCCCGCTTCGCCTGCATCTTGCTGTTCTGGCCGCGGAGCCACTCGATCGCCTTGTCCATGTCGCCACCGGACTCCTGGAGGGCCTTCTTGCACTCCATGAGCGGCATGTCGGTGCGCTTGCGAAGCTCGTTGACGGCGGCGGCGGGAATCGTGCTCATGGTGTCTCCCGGAATCGAGTACGCAGTACTCAGTACTGAGTATAGCGGCCGGCGGGGCCGCCACTCGGCACTCGGTACTGCGTACTCGGGTCTTCTTTACTGAGCGACTGCCGGCGCGGGCGCCGGGTTCGCGGGTTGTTCGGCGGGCTGCTCCGACGACGCGGCGGCCGGCTGCGGGCGCAGGCCCGACGGCGGGGTCCGCGGCTTGATGAGCGCCTGCTGCTCGGGCGGCAGGGCGGCCCGGCCCTCCAGCACCGCGTCGGCAAGCTTGCCGAGGATCACCTCGATCGAACGGATGCTATCGTCGTTGCCCGGGATCGGCAGGTCCACCGGGTCCGGGTCGCTGTCCGTGTCGATCAGCGCCACCGTGGTGACGCCCATCCGCTTCGCCTCCTGGATGGCAATGTGTTCGCGGTTGGGGCCGACGATCACCAGCGCGTCCGGCAGGCGGTTCATGTCCCGGATGCCCAGCAGGTTCCGCCGAATCTTCAGCAGTTCCCGGCTGAGCGTGGCGATCATCTTCTTGGAGTAGTTGCGGATCGGGGCGGTGTCGGGAGCCCGCGACAGGTCGAGCTTGCCAGCGTCGGTCATCATCCCGGCGATGTACGCCTGCATGTCGTGGCGGGCCGGGTTGTCGCCGGCCGGCAGCCACATCGTCTCCAGCTCTTTGAGCCGGTTGAGGCGGGCGCGGATGGTTCGGAAGTTGGTCAGGGTGCCGCCCAGCCACCGCTCGCTGACGTACGGCATGCCAGCCCGACAGGCCTCGCGCTCGACGATCTCCTTGGCCTGTCGCTTGGTGCCGACGAACAGCACGAGCTGGCCGCGCGAGACGACCTGCGACAGGTAGCGATAGGAGCGGAGCAGACCGCGGACGGTTTCCCGCAAGTCGATGATGTGGATCAGGTTGCGCTTGCCGTAAATGTACGGCCGCATCTTGGGGTTCCACCGGCTGGCTCGGTGCCCGTAATGGACCCCGGCGTCGAGCAGTTGCTTCACGTCTACGAGAGCCACGCGACCTCCTTTCCCGCCGCGCCAGACTGGGACGACCAGAGCCGGTGCATGCGAGTCTCCTCCGAGGGACTAAGATACGCCCACGACCCGATTTCTGGGGCGGAAGATCGCTAGTGTAGCAAACCGGTCAGGTATCGTCAAAGCGACACCCGATGCATTCCTGGCAGATCGTGCTCGGTTGCCAACTTGGCAGTCAGGCGATCAGGCGATCACGCGATCACTCACCCCATCTGATCGCCTGACTTTGCCGGCAGGGAACCCTTAACGTAGACGGTCGAAGGAGGCAAGGGTGCGAATCATCCCGGTGATCGACGTGATGGGCGGCGTCGTGGTCCGCGCTGTCGGCGGCCAGCGGGCGGAGTACCGGCCCGTGCGGAGCCGGCTGGTCGATTCGGTCGAGCCACTGGTGGTGGCCCGGGCGCTGCTCGAACTGACTGGAGCCGATGACTTATACGTTGCCGACCTCGACGCCATCACGCGCAGCGGTGTGAATACCGCATCGGTCCGAGGGCTATGCGGACTCGGCCCGCGCATCTGGATCGACACCGGCATCCGCACCGACGACGACCTGGAGCGTGTTCCACAGGGACCGAACGTCGTTGCCGTCTTTGGGACTGAAACCGTCGAACGACAGCAGGTCTACATTCGGGCGATCGACCACCGATCCCGGACCGGCGTCGCATTATCCATCGACATGGTTGGGCGAGTGTTCCTCGGCAACCACCGGACATGGTCACTCCGCAACAGCGACGAGATTTGGTGGGTCGCCGAACAAGCCTACCACGTCGGCTGTCTCGACATCATTCTCCTGGACCTCCACGACGTGGGAAGCGGAAACGGCCCGTCCACCGCCGGGTTGTGTTGTGGGCTGAAGCGTGTGTGGCCGGACATGCGAATCGTGACCGGCGGCGGCATCCGCGACTGGGACGACGTGAAGCGACTGGAGGACGCCGGTGCGGACGCGGTGCTGGTGGCGTCCGCCCTGCACGATGGGACGCTCACGTTCCCGCGGCCAGTTTCGTGAGCGCGTCGCCGGACAGGCGGTAGACGGTCCACTCGTCCATCGGGACCGCGCCGAGCGACTTGTAGAAGCCGATCGACGGCTCGTTCCAGTTCAGTACCGACCACTCCAGCCGGCCGCAGCCGCGTTCCAGGGCGAGCTTAGCCAGCGCGGCCAGCAACGCTTTCCCGTGACCACGGCCGCGGGACTCGGGCAGGACGAACAGGTCTTCGAGGTAGATGCCAGGCCGCGCAAGGAATGTCGAATAAGTGTGGAAGAACAGGGCATGGCCGACCGGAGTACCATCGTCCTCGGCAATCAGCACCTCGCAGTACGGCCGCGGGCCGAACAGGTGGTCGCGTAGCCGGTCCTCGTCGAGGACAACCTCGTGGGCGAGACGTTCGTACTCGGCTAAAGCCCGGATCAGCCGGGCGATGGTCGGCACGTCGGCGGGGGTGGCTGGGCGGATCACTTCGAGCCGCCCTCCACCTTCTCGAACCGGACGAAGTAGTTCTCCTCCAGCAGGTCCTTCACCTCGCCCGTCTTCTTGAACCCGGCCTCTGCAATCTCTTTCTCAACGACCTCCTGTCCGGCCCGGACGTGATTGAGTGTCCACTCGCGGCTCTTGCCCGGTATCCGGTGGAAGTCGATCACGACGAGTTGTCCGCCCGGCTTCAGCGCCTTGTGTATCGACGCCAGCGTCCGCGACGGGAACTCGAAGTGGTGGTAGGTGTCGCAGACGTACACCAGGTCCACGGAGTTCGGCTTCAGTTCGGTGGAGGTCGCAGTGCAGAGCACCGTCTCGACGTTGCCGAGTTTCTGGTCTTTGGCCGACTTTGCGATGTGTTCGAGAAAGGTCTTCGAGATGTCCACCGCGTACACCTTGCCCTTCTCCCCGACCGCTGCGGCGAACGGACCGGTGAACAGCCCGGTCCCGGCGCCGACGTCGGCCACGGCCATCCCCGGCCTGAGCTTGCAGTGTTCGACGATCTCCTTGCGCTTGGCGTAGACCTCGCGGCTTTCGACCTCGAACTTGCCCTGGAACTCCTTCAGGTCGGGGTTCTTGAACGGGTCGTTGATCCCCGGCCTGACGCTCTTCTCCTGGGCGGCGAGCGGGGCGAGACCGACGCACAGGCCGGCGAATATGACGAGGCGGAGCAGTGTCATGGGGATATTCTCCGGGCTTGCTTTTTGGGAGGGCGAGGCTCCTGCCGAGCCTCGGAATCTTCTTGCCTTTTGGGAGAACGAGGCTCCTGCCGAGCCTCGGAAGCTTCGGCTCGGCAGGAGCCTCGCCCTCCCAAAGTCACTTTCGGGTCGCCAGATACTCCAGCAAGTCTACCGCCTGCTGGGCGGTCAGGTCGGCAAGCGCGCCGGTCGGCATGAGCGAGTCACGGGCCGGTTGAACCGCCTCCAGGTCGTCGGCCGCGATGCGGACCTCCTTGTTCTGGCTGTCCTTCATCACGATCTCCTTCGCATCGCGTTTGACCAGGAGCCCGGTGAATGTCCGGCCGTCGAGCGTACGTGCCAGGTACGACTGGTACAACGGTTCGATCCGCCGCGACGGCTCCAGCAGGCTTTCGAGCAACTCGTCCCGGGTCCGCGTCTTACCGATCGCGGACAGGTCGGCGCCGAGTTCGGTCCCCTTGCCGTCGATCTTGTGGCACGTCTGGCACTGCACCCGCTGCGACCAAAACAGTTCCCTGCCCCGGTCTGCGTCCCCCTTGCGGGCGAGGATCGCCTGCGGCCTCGGGTTCGCCCCGAGCTTTCGCTCGCCGGTGTGGGGCAGGTAGCCCTCGAACAGGTCGCGTACGGTCCCCGGCGGCAGCTTGGCCACGGCCTCGAACACCTTGCGCCGGCTGTTGTCCGCCAGACCGTTTGACACCTGAGCGGCCAGCGGGACGGCGGTCGCCGGTGAGCCGAGCAACTTGCCGATCTGTTCGGCTGACGGATCAGCAGGCGGTAACGCCGTTGACTCGACTGCATCTCCCGAGGAGGGGAGCTCGCGAATCCAGTCCCCAATGAGCGAAGCAGCCTGCGGGTCCGGCAGTTCGGCCCCGATGTGCGGCATCCGACCGCCGCCGAACTTGAGCATCCGGTAGAACAGAATGCTGCGGCCAGGATCGCCGGGTGCGACGACCTGTGCGCCGGGCAGGTCGAACGTACCGCGGGTCGGCGTGCATCCGAGTACCTTCTTCGACAGGTCGGCCTGGAAGGTCAGTTCGAAGTCCACCGCGCCGCCACCGCCGAAACGGTGGCAGTGGCCGCAATTGACGTGCAGGTACGACCGCGCCCGGTCCTTTAGTGGATCGTCGCCGTGCGGGTCGGTCAACTTCGGCAGTTTCTTTGCCTCCACGGCAGCGAACGGCGGCCGGGGCCGGTCCTTCCGGTCGATGCGATTCCACAGGCCGAGTTCCCCGAGGCGTGTCAACTGGTTCGCCTCGCCGGCCGGCGTGGAGACGGTGCGATTCAGTTGCTCCGGGTTGAAGGCGAGCGCGTACCGGGCCCACTGGTTGTGACACTGGGCGCACTGGCCGCGGTTGTGGAAGTTCCACGTCTGCTCACGTTTGCCGTTGCCGAACGACGGGTCCTTCACGTTCAGGAGCTTCTCCGCCCCGTCGGCCGGCACCAGGTCGGCGTCGGACTGGTCGTCCCGCCAGGCGTAGCTGTACCCGCGCCAGTGCTCACCGTCGAAGTGGAGCAGTTGCGTCTCGACCCGCCGGCGGGTCGTCGGGTCGCCGCGATCCATCTCCAGCGAGAGCGTCTTGACCAGCACCGCGCCCTTCGGGAAGTGCTGCGGGAAGTGGTGCCAGAGCGCCCGGCTCCCGCCCAGGGGCCGCGCGTTCTCGAAGTCCGACACCCCCGACGTGCCCGGAAACGCGACGAGGTGCTCCGACGTGGCATAATCCTGCCACTGGCGCGCGTTGACCTCGAATCGGTAAACCCCCGGTGCCGGGGCGTGGTCCTTCGCCGAAGCGAAGATGCCTGTCTCCGACAGCTTCCGGGGGAAGCGGGCCGGGTCATCGGACGGCGCGTCGTTCCGCGCCAGCGTCATGACCGTGCCGGCGTCGTGGTCGAGTATGTACAGTTCGCCTTCGTTGTCCTCACCGAACGCCACGACACGGACCGTCGGGTCGGTGATCTCCGGCATCGATTTGACCCGATCGCCCTCGACCCGGGCCGCCCACAACCGCCGCGTCTCCCAGTCGCCGAAAACGTAGGCGCCGACCAGTTCGGGGAACTTCTTGCCACGGTAAACGTACCCGCCGGTGACGCTGGCCCCGTGCGTGTGTGGGACTTCGATCACCGGCGGGCGGATCGGGGTCGGGCCGACCTTCTCGTTCGAGTAGACCGGCTGCCGGGCCTCGACCGCGGCCCAGCCGTAGTTGCCGCCCTTGTCGATCCGGTGGACCATCTCCCACGTCTCCCAGCCGACATCTCCGAGCCACAGTTCACCGGTCTTGCGATCGAAGCTCATCCGCCAGGGGTTACGGAACCCGAACGCCCATACCTCCGGCTGGGCCGGCTTGTCATCGATTGTCAGTCCGACGAACGGGTTGTCCTTCGGCACAGCGTACTGTTTGCCGGAGTTCTTGCGGTCCACGTCGATCCGCAGGATCGAGGAGAGCGGATCGGTTATGTTCTGGCCGGTGCGAAGTCGGTCGGGCGGGTTGGGGTCGTCCGCGTCGCCGGTCGAAATGTACAGATAGCCGTCCGGGCCAAAGTGCAGGTCGCCGCCGTTGTGGCCGCCCTGGAGGTACGTGAAGATGATCTCCTCGCTCACCGGGTCGATCCGCGGCGGGTCGGCGTCCGTGACCTTGAACCGGGACACCCGGGTGCCGTCGGGCAGGTTTTTGATGCCCTTGCCCTTGAGGGTGTAGCAAACGTAGCAAATCCGGTTCTCGGCGAACTTCGGGTGGAAGACCAGCCCGTAGACGAACTCGAACTCGGTCGCCTTTGGCGTCTGCTTGAGGGTCTTGATCTCCTTCGGCAGGTCGCAAAACAGCTCCGCCTTCGTGTCCGGCCGGTTGCGGAACGAGAACAGCTTCCCCCCCTGCTCCCCGACGAACAGCCGGTCCGTACCCGGCGCGCGGGCCATCAAGAGCGGCTGGTTGAGCTTGATGTTCGGGAACGCGTTGACCGCCTTGTACGGCGGTGGCGGGTCCGGCGTACCGACGACGCGGGAGGTGGTCCACAGCACGCGCCCCGGAGGCTTCGGCGGGTCGTCGAGGCCGACCGCCGGGAGGATGAGCAGGCCGATCGTGACGGCGGCAAGCCCGATCGGAACCAGCCGTTGGGCGGGAGACACCGCAGGATTCATCGAATGATCCCGTGGACTGTCGAGACGGGACGAAGAGTCGGTGTCGATGATAACCGATCAGCGGAGAAGTGCGAGGGGGGGGACTTGAACCCCCACGACCTTTCGGTCGCTGGAACCTAAATCCAGTGCGTCTGCCAATTCCGCCACCCTCGCGATGCGACCATGCTATCAGCCACCGGAGCGCGGGCCAACCGACACTGGCGCGGGCCGGCGAGGGGTGTACCCCCCCAGGTATTGCAGGATGTCCGGGTCGTCCTCGAGAGTGTCGTAGCCGCGGTCCACCATCTCGGCGATGGCTTCGGCGTTCGACCAGCCGTTGAACTCCATCCGGTAGATGGCCGTGTACGCCCCCGTCCGGTGAACCCCGCGCATGCAGTGGATCAGCACCGCCCCGGCCTCGCGGCGCTTGTCGATCACCTGGATGAACTCGCGGACGTTCTCGTTTACCGGAATGCGCCCAGTCGCATCTGGCCCCCACGGCTCCGGGGACAGGCGGACGTAAGAGATCCCCCGCGACTCACAGAACCGCTCCTCCGCCTCCAGCTCCGGGTCGGGCTCCTTGTCGGCCCGCACGTCCCGGAACGATACCACGGTCTGGATGTTGAACTCGCGGGCGACCCGGCCCAGCGCGGCCTGGTCCAACTGGCCGCTGCGGTAGAGGACGCCGGGATCGACCACCCGGAGGTTGCGGTATAGCCCGTCAGACCGGACCTCGTACCCGACCGCCCCGACTACCACGCCGGCGACGACCGTCGCCCCGAGCAGCGCAGATATCGACCTGGTCATCGGCATCCCTTGAATCACGGGCGCAAGGCCATCCCGGGCGGCGTGGCCGGCCGCGGGAGCCGGACACGTTCGCCCAGCCACCGGGCGATCCGGCCAAAAACCCGCGGCAACGGACCGGGTGGAACCGGCTCCTGGTCAGCCAGGTTCGGCCGCAGGACAATCAATACCAACAGCGGTGCGTACCACAGGACGTACAGCCCACCACGGTCGGCATACCAGAACTGCACGCCGATTAACACCGCAGCCGACACCGCCAGCAAGTGCCCGAGGTTGCGGACCGGCGGCCACAAGTACGAGGTGATCACGAACCCGGCATACAGGATAAACACCGGCAGCCGGTACGCCCAGTGGATGCCCACCCAGACACTCTCGGCGGTCGGAACCCGCCACGGCTGCCAGTCGGACTGCTCGAGTGTCCGCCGCACCCCCTCCAGGAATTGGCCGTCGTACGCCAGAACGTACAGCGTGGCCGCCAACCCGACCGCACCGCCAGCAATCGCCCCGGCGAGGAAGCGGGTCTCGCCGCGACCGCGGTAAAACTGCGCCCACGCCGGTAGCAATAACAGCGGGAAGAACGCCGTCCCCGCCGCCAGCCCGACCAGCCCCCCAGCGGCCGTCGGATAGCGGAAGAAATAGACCGCCCAAACGATCAGCGCCGCAGGCCAGACGTGGTGGACCTGGCCGATCTGGAACGCAGTGTACGGGATCAACAGATACAGCGCCCCCGCCGCGACACCGGTCGGCAGGTCGTGGAAACGTCGGGCCCCGATCAGTACCAGTCCCGCAACCACCACGAGATGGCAGGCCATTGCCAGGGCCGGGGCGACACCGGATTGCCAGTCTTCGGTATTTACTTTGTCATGTGCAGTCGTCTGCCGGACGACCGCGGTCGCCCCTTCCTGTACTCCGGCCAGCGCCGCCGGGCGCTTCCCCACCGTCCCCCACGGGTCGGTCCGGGTAAACGCCACCGCCGTGAAACAGAGGAACAGGCTTCCGGCGAACCACGCCAGCCCTGCGGTCGAGAGGTTCGGCGTCACCAGTGGACGCTTCACGGTGGCCAGGTCGAACAGACAACGCCCGAACCAGTACGCCGATGCCCCGAGCAGCCACAGGTAGCCGACGAGCCGGACCCGACTTGCACCGGGCTCTGCGTCTCCCTTTGCCTGGAGGATCAACAGCAACCCTGGGCCGAACAGGAATAGGGCCACGAGATCCCAGTTGCGCAGCGTGAGTACCCTGCCGAACTGGAAGAAAAGCGCAATCGTCAGGAAGAACGAGAAGTAGAACCAGGTCGTCGATTCCGGCAAGCGGAAGTCGAGGAAGATCGACGACGACACGGCGAATTCCTCGGGCGACACCACCGGGCGGGGCCTGGGTTCCAGTTACGCCGCGGAGACGGCCGGGTCAAGGGGTTATGCCACCTTCTCTCCCCGATCGTATCACCCGTTGACCTTGACCACCGGGCCAGGGGCGATACCATCCGCTCGACCGGGAATTCGACCCGGTCGCCGAGGAACCCCCCGATGGCCCGTCTGGCCGCCCTGGTCCCTACCCCGCTCCGGCCGATCGCCCGGAAGGTTCGCGACTACCTTCGCAGCCTCGACCGGTCGCCGCTGGACCGCGTCTTGGCCGCCGACGACTGCCGGGCCGTGATCGAGGTCGCCACCCCGTCCCTGCTGGTGGAACGCCGCGGCTCGACCCCCTGCCGGGTGCGCGTCCGCAACATCGGGTCGGCGGTCTGGAGCCCGCACGGCCGCCGTCCGGTCGGCCTGACCCTCCGCTGGTTCACCGCCCGCAAGGCGCCGCTGGACCTGCCCGTCACCCGGTGCTGGCTGCCCGGCCCCGTCCCACCGGGTGCGACGGCCGATATCACGGCAACTGTCACTGCGCCGGATTATCTTGGCCACTTCCTGGTCGAGATCGACCTCGCGCAGGCAGATGGCCCGAGTTCCCGCGACGCCGGCTGCCGCCCGGTCCGGGTCGAGGTGCAGATCACCGGCCGCGACGCGGAAGACATTGACTACCACAAAGCCTACGCCACCGCTGACCTGACACGCGACTACTGGACGGTCGTCGGGCCGGGCACCCGCGAGGAGTATGACCGGCTCGGCGAGTCCAAGCTGCAGACCCTCCGCGACGCCGGGCTGACCCCTGACGGCCGCGTGCTGGACGTCGGCTGCGGTACCGGCCAACTCGCGGTGCCGCTGGAGTCGTTCCTCGGCGACCGCGGCCTCTATTTCGGCACCGACATCGGCGAGGAGGCGATCGCATTCTGCAAGGAGCGGTTCAAGCAGCCGAACTTCCGATTCGCACGCAATGACACGACATCCCTGCCGGTCGAGGGGGTTCAGTTCGATTTCGTAACCTTCTTCAGCGTGTTCACGCATACTTACCCGGACGAGACGGTGCTACTACTTGCCGAGGCGAACCGCCTGCTGGCCCCGGACGGGGTCGTCATCGGAGACGTGTTCACTTCACCGGTGGTCGAGCGTTGCTCCGGCAACCGCGGGGCGATGGAACTCAATCGCGAGCACTTCCTGAAGCTGGTGCGGCTTGCCGGGCTCTCGCCCACGGTACTCGCGAGCTGGCCGTGGCAGAAGTTCGGCCGCCGCGAGGTGTTCCAGTTCACTCGCCTCGCAGGCGGGGCCGCCGGATGACCGCCATCCCCGGGACCGACGCGATGTTCGGCCGCCTCAGGCAGACCACACTCTGGCGGCTGGCCCGCGGGGCGAAGCGGCGACTCCTGCCGCCCCGACACGGCGAGGTCATTGCGCCTGGGGATTGCCGTGCTGAACTGACACCTCAAGCTGCTCCGCTCGTACTGGAAGCCGGACGCGAACACACCTGGCTGGCCCGGCTGAACAACCGCGGCGGGGTGTCGTGGGCCTGCGACGGCCCGTACCCCGTGCTCCTCTCCGCCCGCTGGGTCAGTCACCGTGGTGAGTTTGTGGGAGACGAGTTCACCCGCCCGCTACCCAGGCCGGTCTACCCGGGCGAGCCGCAAGACCTGGAGTTCGTGATCCCAACTCCCGAGTACGTCGGCGATTACGACCTGGAGCTTGACCTGACCCAGCCGGGGGCGCGCAGATTCTCGGAGCGAAACTCGCAGCAGGGTGTGACCCGGGTCCGCGTCGCGGTCCAGGGCAACCGGGCGTGGGACATCGACTACCACGCGGTGTACCGCAGCGCCAACCTGGAGGACAACCACTGGTGGGTGGTCGGCCACTACCCCACCCGGGAGGAGTACGAGCGGTCCAGCCGCGAGCGGCTCGGCATGTTGGTCCAGCACGGCCTGACGCCGGACACGAGGGTGCTGGACGTCGGCTGTGGCACCGGCCAGATGGCCGACGCGCTGGCGGGCTACCTGTCCGACCGGGGGGCGTACTACGGCACCGACATCGGCTCGGAGGCCATCGACTTCTGCCGCGGCCGGTTCCGCCAGCAGAACTTCGTCTTCCGTCAGGGGGAAATGACCCGCGTGCCGTTCGAGGCCGCCGACGGCCCGTTCGACCTGGCGATCTTCTTCAGCGTGTTCACCCACACGTACCTGGACGAGTCCGCGCTGCTGCTGGCCGAGGCGACGCGCCTGCTCGCGCCGGGCGGCCGGATCATGGCGGACGTCATCACGTCGGACCTGGTCGAGCGCGCCGCCGGCAACCGGGGGGAAATGGTGGTCAACCGCGACCACTTCCTGCGGCTCGCCGGTATGCTGGGGTTAGTGGCCGACGAGATCGGCCGGTGGCAATGGAACCCCCGGGCCGAGCGGTTCATGTTCCTCTTCCGCCGAGTGTAGCCCGCTCGCTCCGCGAGCGGTCGTCGGCATCCGCTCGCGGAGCGAGCGGACTACTTTGGACACCCCGATGCGCATCCTGCTGACCAACGACGACGGCATCTACGCCCCCGGGTTGCGGGCGCTTCGCAAGGAACTCCTCCCCCTCGGCAACGTCACGGTCGTGGCCCCGGCC
>DATLIF010000345.1:0-4668 GCA_035539575.1 Fimbriiglobus sp.
GCTCGGTAGTGAAGAAACACGGCGGCATCTTCTCGTCCCACATCCGCAACGAGGGGCTCGAGGTCTTCGACGCCGTGAAGGAAGCCATCGCGGTCGGCGAGCGAGCGGGGGTGCCGGTGGATATCATCCACCTCAAGATCGCCGACGAGAAGTTCTGGGGCAAGATGAAGGACGTGATCGAACTGATCGAGGCGGCCCGCAGGCGCGGGGTGAACGTGCAGGCCAACGTGTACCCGTACACGCGCGGCAACAACAACCTCGCGAGCATCATCCCGCCGTGGGCGCACGAAGGCGGTGTCGCGAAGATGCTCGAACGGCTCAAGAACCCAAAGGACCGCGAGCAGCTCAAGAAGGACATCAAGGACGGCATTCCCGGCTGGTACAACCACTACACCGCCGTCGGCGGCGACTGGTCGCGGATGCTTGTCAGTGGTCGCGGGCAGTACGAGGGACTGACCATGGATCGGATCATCGCGGTCAAGTCGAAGGGGAAGACGCCGCCGCCCGACCCGCTCGACCTACTCTTCGACATTCTGGTGGAAGAAGGCGGCTCGGTTCCGACCGTTTACGCGCATCACGACGAGAAGGACATGAACCTCGCAATGGTGCAACCGTGGTGCTCGATCGGCTCCGACGGCTCCGCGTACGCGACCGAGGGGCCTCTCCGGCGCGGGCGTCTTGCCCTTCGACTTCAGCGCGATGACTCGATCCATCGTCAGCCCTTCGAACTGCCCGCGGCCGCTGACGAGCATCCGCGACCAGTCGCCGCCCACCGCCGTGTAGTGGTTGTACCAGCCCGGAATCCCGTCCTTGATGTCCTTCTTCATCCGCCCGCGGTCCTTCGGGTCTTTGAGGCGCGCGAGGAGCTTCGCGCGCCCGCCCTCATGCGCCCACGGTGGGATGATGCTGGAAAGGTTATTGTTGCCGCGCGTGTACGGGTAGACGTTCGCCTGGACGTTCACGCCGCGCTTCCGGGCGTCCTCGATCAGGCTGACCAGCTCGCCCATCCGGCCCCAGTACTGCTGGTCGGCGATCTTCAGGTGGATCACGTCCACCGGCACCCCGGCCCGCTCGCCGACCGCGATCGCCTCCTTCACCGCCTCGAACACCCCCGTCCCCTCGTGGCGGTTGTGCGTCGAGTAGATCCCGCCGTGCTTCGCCACGACCTTCGTCAACTCCACCAGGTCGTCGGTGGTGGCCAGCGACCCCGGAGGCATCGCCAGCATCGTCGAGAGGCCGAACGCGCCGTCCTTCATGGCGGCGTCGAGGACTTCCTTCATCCGGGCGAACTGCTCCGGCGTCGGGCGGTCGTGGGACTCACCCATCACCGCCTGCCAGACGTTGTCCAGCCCGACGTAGGAGGCGACGTTGACCGCCGTGCCAGACTTCTCCAGCCGGTCGAAGTACCCGGCCAGCCGCTCCCAGCTCACCTTGTCGCCCGCCAGAGCCGGCCGCCGGGCCTTCCCGGTCCACGGCCCGGCCGACTGCCCCTCGCCGAGAACCTCGGTCGTCACCCCCTGGCGGACCTTGCTCGGGGCCGAGCCGTCTTCGAGCAGGAGGTAGTCCGAGTGGGAATGGATGTCAATGAACCCCGGGGCGACCACCAGCCCGCGGGCGTCGATCTCCCGCTTCGCCGTTCCCGGCGGCACCCGGCCGACGGCGACGATCCGGTCGCCGCGGATGGCCACGTCGCCATGGAACCACGGGTTGCCGGTACCGTCCACCACCCGTCCGTTGCGGATGAGCAGGTCATACGCCGGGTCGGTCGCCGGCGCGGGTGGGGCGAGCAGGACGAGGAGGGCGACAGCCAGGATTCGCATGGGTCCGACCCGGTAGGGAACGATCGGGGCCGCGAACCCCGTCCGGGTGGTTCGCGGCCCCGATGGTAGCACGGAGCGGCGCTTCCGTCTCCCGTCCGGGTGGGGCCGCGGCCGAAGTGGCGGATCGCCTCCACCGCGTCAGCCGGGGGTTGGGCCGTTCCACCTCATGGGCGGCCTGATCGAGCGCCGCCGACTTCGGCCAGGCTGCGGTGTTTGGCCGGTGGGGGCTTGCTTGACGGCAAGCCCCCACCGGCCGCTTCCGTTTCAATGGCCGGGCGGGGAGATGGTCCCCTCGAAGTAGCCGCTGGTGGTGCCCGCCGCCGGGTCGTACAGCCGCACGGCGGTGAAGCCCCCGGTCGCGCCCGCGAAGCGGCCCGTGCCGCCGGTGATGGTCGCGACCTCCACGATGCGGACCACGCCGGGAACGTCCGACGGCCCGGCCTGCCCGCTGAACTCGGCGGTCAGAGTGGAGCCGTCGGCCGCGACGAAGTGGAAGTACCCGGTTGCCGTGCGCGTCGTGGTATCGACGACGTGGGGGACCTCCAGGGTGAACTTGCCCAGCATGGTCGCGGTTCCGTCCGCGTCGATGTCCACGCCCACCCGGGTATCGTCGATCGGCGTGCGGGTGACGTCGCCCTCCAGACTCCCCTTGAACGGAACCCCCTCCGCTGCCGCCGCGGGGCCGCCGAACCCCAGGGCGGCCACGAGCGCCAGCGCGGCGCCGACCCGGCGCGCATTCACGAGACAGGACATGGAATCCTCCACCGGTCTGCGTTAGAGTGGAGAAGCCTCGCGGCCGGCGCGCAGACCTGGCGCCAGTCGGGGGCACCCGCGAAAGCGGGTCCGCGGGCCGGTGAGTGTCCTTCTTCGCGGTTGGGACTCACCGGCCGCTTTTCATGCCGGGTCGGCCACGACGCCCCTTCGCGTCGAGCGGACTCCGGGAGCCTGATTTCTCACCAGTCTAAACCCAGCACTCCGCCGTCGGCGGGCGTCACGGCCTGCCACCAGGTGTCGCCGCTGACGCCCGGAGCCAGCGGGCGGACGCTGCCGTCCGCCAGGCCGACCAGTATGCCCCCGGGGTGGGCGGTCGAGGCCCGCGTCGGGTCGCAGTTGCCCAGGAACGGCGTCGGCCGGAGCTGGAACTTTGAGCCGGGGCCGATGGCGGCGGGCGCTCCGCGGGTCGCCAGTGCGGCGATCGCAAACCCCGGCTGGTACGCCTTGCCCGGCAGGACCATCGGCGGGGGTAGCCAGGAGAGGAGCAGCGACGTGCAGTACGCCCACGCGTTCCCGCCGTCCCGGAACGCCGGCGCCAAGTCCGCGTTGGAGCAACGGGCGTACTTCTCGGCGTGGAGGATGGTGTTCGAGGTGCCGTCCGGGAAGTCGGTCGGGATCCTGGCGCGGCCCTGCGGGCCGGGCGGGTCGCTCTTCCCCGACACGAACCCGTTGGGCGCGTAGCACGCCGCGCCGAACGAGTACCCATCGACCGTCACGACCCCGTCCGGCCCGGCGCTCGGGTCCGAGGGGCACAGGAAGACGGCCACGCGCCGGCTGTAGACGAGGTTGTTGCCCGGGTAGTACAGCACGGTCGGCCCGACCGGCGCCGTGAACGGCGCGTTGCCCAGGGCCTCACGGTAGATGTTGCCTTGTTCGACGTACGGCAGCAGGTGGAACCAGTAGGTGCCGAACTCACCGTTGGCAGTGACGGGGGTGTAGCCGATGCCCGGCGGCAGGTGCTGCCGCGCGTCGTGGTAGTTGTGCGCGGCGAGGCCGATCTGCTTGAGGTTGTTAGTACACTGGGTGCGGGCGGCGGCCTCGCGGACCTTCTGGACGGCCGGCAGCAACAGGCCGATCAGGATCGCGATGATCGCGATCACCACCAACAACTCAATGAGTGTGAAGGCGCGCCGCGGGGCCAACTTCATGAGCAGGTACATGGCTGCCGCCTTTCTGCAGGGCATTTATGGGTTGTCGCAGTGCGGGTCGAAGTCCCTCCCCGCGTCGGGTTCGCTACCGGGTCGGCTCTTCTCCCAGTTTCGATACGTCCCAGACCTTGACCGTGCGGTCGCGGCTGCCCGAGTACAGGCGCGGACTGCCGGGGTTGGGACTGAACGCCACGCTGCTGACGAGGCCGGTGTGGCCGCGGAAGCTCCGGACGAGCCCGTGGTTGGTGTGGCTGTCCCACACCTTCACGGTGCTGTCCTCGCCCGCCGAGGCGATCCACCAGCCGTCGGGGCTGAAGGCCACGGCATAGACGTCCCCCCCGTGGCCCCGGAGGGTGTGGAGTGGTTCGGCCGTCCGGACGTCCCAGATCTTGACGCTGTTCTCCTCGCCGCCCGTCGCCAGCCGTTCGCCGTCCGGGCTGAACGCGATGTTCAAGCCCGGCCCGTGAACCCGTCCGCGGACGGTAGCGCGGGGCCTTTGCTCCTTGTCCAGGCGGGTTGCGTCCCACAGGTTGACGTCCCCGTCGGCGCTCACTGTGGCCAGATGCTTGCCGTCGCTGCTGAACACGGCCCCCCGCACCACCCGCTTGTGCGTGCCGAGCAGTCGGATTAGGTCGCCGCTTAGCCCGTCCCAGACTTGCACCCGCCCGTCCGTCCTCCCCGTGACCAGGTATCGCCCGTCAGGGTTGAACGCCACGGCGAGGAACTCCGGGTCGCCCGGGAGCGCGCCCGGGAGTGTGAAGACTTCTCGCCCGGTTAGCGGGTTCCAGACCTTGACCGTGAACAGACCGCCGTCCGCGCCGGCGGTGGCGATCCGCTGACCGTCGGCCCGCCAGGCCGCGCAGAAGACGATGTCCCGGTGCTGGTCGAACTCGGCGCTGACCCGTCCGGTCTGCGCGTTCCAGACC
>DATLIF010000346.1:0-3657 GCA_035539575.1 Fimbriiglobus sp.
GTTCGACACCTACGAACTGCTGATGCTCCCGGTGATCGCCCGGCCGGCGCTGTCGGAGTTGCTCCAGGTGCCGGCCAACAACCCGTTGATCCGGGAGTGGATCGGTTGGATGCTCTGGTCAGCGGCGCTATCCGGCGGCATCTTCGGGCTGCTCGGCGGGTTCCTGATCGACCGGTTCGGGCGGAAGTCGGTGATGGTAGCCAGCATCCTGCTGTACTCCGTCTCTCCGCTGGCAGCCGCGTTCAGCACCGACGCCTGGATGCTGCTGGTGTTCCGATGCACCACGTTCATCGGCATCTGCGTCGAGTTCGTGGCCGCGATCACCTGGCTGGCCGAGTTGTTCGAGGACAAGCGCAGCCGCGAGCTGGCGATCGGGTGGACGCAAGCGTTCGCCTCGGTCGGCGGACTGCTGGTGACCGGGGCGAACGCCCTGACGGTGAAGTACGCGGCCGAGTTGCCAGCCATCCCGGTGGAAGCCCCGTTCAACCCGCACGCCTCCTGGCGGTATACCCTCATCAGCGGGCTAATCCCCGGGGCGCTGATCCTGGTGTTGATGCCGTTCGTCCCCGAATCGCGGGCGTGGTTGGAGCGAAAGCGAGCCGGCACCCTGCGCCGGCCGCGGTTCCGCGAGCTTTTCGCCCCGGGGTTGATTCGCACTACCCTGGTGACGACGGCCCTGTCGGCGTGCGCCTACGCCGGGGCGTTCGGGGCGCTGCAACTGACCCCGGCCCAGGTCGTCCCCGGGCTGCCGGCCGCGGCCGAGCACCAGAAGGAACTGGTCCCGCTCCGCAAGGAGGCCAACGCGCTCAACGAACAGTTGAACAAGACCGCCCCGGGATCGGAGGAGCGCCAGGCGCTGGCGAAGCAGATCGCCGCCAACCGCAAGCAGCAGGAGCCGCACGACACGCCGATCACCCAGATGGGGAACACCGCCCAGTTCTGGCAGGAGATGGGCGGGCTGACCGGCCGCATCCTGCTCGCGATCCTGGTCGTGGTGATCGTCGGCCGGCAGCGGCTGTTGCGGATGTTCCTGGCGCCCGGGCTGATCGCGTTCCCGCTGACGTACTACTACCTGTTCCGGGAGCAGCCGGACCTGTTCGTGTTCGGCGTGTTCCTGTGCGGGCTGTGTACGGTGGCGCAGTTCAGTTACTTCGGCGAGTACCTGCCCAAGGCGTTCCCGCTGCACCTGCGCGGGACCGGCGGCAGCTTCGCCACCAACGTCGGCGGGCGGATGATCGGCACCTCGGCGTCGCTGCTGACGACCGCGGTGGTGGCGCCGCTATTGCCCGGGAACACGTTCGTGCAGGTGGCGACCGGCGCGGCGATCGTCGGCGGCGGCGTGTACCTGATCGGACTGATCCTGTCGTTCCTGCTGCCGGAGCCCAAGGCCGAGGGGGCGGAATAAGAGGATTCACCGCAGAGGGCGCAGAGAGAAGACAGAGTCGAGTTCTGAAAACGCTCGACTCTGTCTTCTCTCTGCGCCCTCTGCGGTGAATTACTTCTTCTTCGACGCGAAGAACTCCCCGATCAGTTGCCGCGACTCGTCGGAGCCGGCCAGGCGCAGGAACGCTTCAGTTTCCAGTGCCAGCGCATCGGCCAGGGGCAACTCGACGCCGCGGACCAGACACAGCATCGCCTCGCGGGCCGCGTTCGGCTCGCTCGGCACCGCCGGCTTGGACCGCCGGTCCGCCTCGGGGACCGGGTTGCGCTTCCACGCCCGGATGTGCGCCGGCGCGGTCGCGCCCACCGTGCCGACACAGGCATCCAGTAACTGGTCCGATGGCACCACGTCCCGTACCAGCCCCAGCGACTTCGCCTCCTCGGCCTTCACCGTTCGCCCGGTGGCGAGCAGGTCGGCCGCCCGCTCCAGCCCGAGCACCCGCGGCAGCCGCTGCGTCCCGCCCCAGCCGGGGATCAGCCCGAGCTTGACCTCGGGCAGCCCCAACTCGACGCGAGGGTTGGTTCCGGCGACGCGGTAGTCGCAGGCCAGAGCCACCTCCAGCCCGCCGCCCAGGGCCGCACCGTCGATCGCCGCACAGGTCGGAAACGGGACCGACTCCAGCACATCGAGCACCCGCAGCCCGTACTCGATCAGGTCGCGGACGGCCGGGTCGTTCGGGGTCTGGACGGACGCCAGGAACCTCAGGTCCGCCCCAGCGATGAAGACGCCGGGCTTGGCGCTTGCGACCACCAACCCCTTGACGTCGGGCCGGTCGGCCAGCGGGAGCAGTGCGGCCTCCAGCTCCGCCCAGAGCGACTTCGAGAGCAGGTTGGCCCGGCTGTCGGGCTGATCGAGCGTGAGAACGGCAACGCCGTCCGGGTGGACGGCGAGTTGTATCGAACCGGTGTCGGCCATGACGGCTCCGGCGTGGGAAGCGGCCGCCCACCGCGGGCGCCCGACAGTTCCATTAGTGGCACGTCTCGTGCCGCGGGTCCAGTCCCAGACGCCACTAACGGATTCCCAGCGCCGGAACGAGCCAGTCGTGACGGACGGTCGGGTCGAATGCCCCGACCCGGGCGTATTGCCCGACGAGGTTGGCGGTCCCCCGCCGGCCGATCCGACCCATCGGCTGCCGTCGGCCCGCGAGCGCGGGGTCCGCGCCGGTGACGGCGTGAACGCAATGATCCACCCCCGGCCGGTTGCCGAACGAGTCCACCGCGCGGTAGGCGATCGCCCCGCCTTCCAGCAGACCGGCTTGCCGGGCCGCCAGGTGGTATCGCAGGGCGTCGGTCTCATACGGCCCCCACATCGCCACCTTCGACCCCTTGCCGGCCGCGAACTGAAGCGACTGATGCAGGGTGAGGTTCCGTCCCGGCTCCGGGCGGAACGGCCGCAGGACGCTAATTGTCCCGTCGGCGGGCAGCCAACTGATCGTCAGCGGCTCGATCAGGACGGACCCGTCCGCGGTCGGCGTGGCCCGGACGTAGGTGGCCCAGGTGTGCGCCCGGGCCGGGCGGAACCGGCCAGCGTCGGCACCGAAAAACATCACGTAATAGCGCGATCCGTCCGCGGCCGGCTGGGCGGCGGCGGATGGCGCCAGGTACGAGACGGCGAGCAGGGCGAGCAAGACACGGACCACGGCGAACGTCTCCGTCGCGTGACGGGCTACCTCATTCATCCTAGTACGCAGTCAGCGGCGGATGACCGGCAGCCAGTCCCCGGGCCGACGGCGGGGGTCGGCCCGTCGGCAACAGCCGGTGCGGAGGGGAGAAGCAGACTGGACAGCGCAAGCAATCGGCGCACGGTCACCCTCCCTGGTTGCCCTGACAGGATCGTCGCGGGGGTGCCGTGCCCTGCACGCGGTTGTTCGTGTGCGAGCCGATGAGTTGTGGCCGTCGAACCCGCACGCCGGCGCAGCCGGCGCAACGTGAACGCCCGCGCCGGAACGGGCGGCGCGGGCGGCACATTCGGCACGACGCTTCCCCGCGGCCCGGTCGCTCTCGGACCGGGCCGCAGCTCACCGCCGGACCTGGTTCCCGGCACGGTCCACCCAGGGGAACGGCGTCACCACATCAACCGGCTTGGTAGACACCTTCTCGCCGAGGATGTTCTCGAACACCGTCCCGTACACCTTCTCGATGCGCACCATCGAGTGCGCGGCCATGAGTTGATGCACGACCGCCTGGTTGTTGACCGCCACCTTGCGACCGCGCCGG
>DATLIF010000347.1:0-7613 GCA_035539575.1 Fimbriiglobus sp.
CCCCTCTCCCCCAAGGGGAGAGGGGAGTAAATCACACGGGTCAACTCTTGGCGGCCGCCGGCGCCGACCCGAGGGCCGGCACGGTGACCGACGGCGCCTGCACCGACTGTTCGGTCAGAGCGGCGTGGTCCAGGAAGAAGAACGCGCAAGCTCCGATCAGCGCCACCAGCGTGATGACCAGCATCCCGGTGTAGGCGTCGTTGCGCGGCCGGGACAGATCCTCCTCGGAGACCTCCTCGTCGAGATCCTCCGCGGCCTCTTCCAGGTCGTCGTATTCCTCTTCGCGAGCCTTCTTCTTTTTCTTCTTCGGCTCGTCGTCGTCGCGGCGCTTCTTGCGGGCCATCGGTCGGTCCCCCGGTCAGCGGCTGGTGCTGGGAACGAGTTCGTCCCCGGGCTTGGGCATGTCGGCGTCGGTGACGGCCCGCGGGTTGGCCGGGGTGAACCGGCCAACCGCGTCCTTGGAGTTGACCCGGGCGACGGTGATCGTGCCCAGGTACTTGCCGCCAGCCCCGTTGAGCCGACGGACGGTCAGGATCGCGCCCTGCTTGAGTCCGGCGTCCATTCCCGGCGTCAGCTCGACCCAGATCTCGTTGCCGGCGTGGAAGTCGCGGGCCGCGCCCTCGGTGCGGCGGACAGTGCCCTTGAACCCTTCGGGCAGGGCCGGCGACCGCTGGGCGCCGGGGCCGACGGCCGCCAGCGGGCCGACGGTCCGCCGGTACTCGTCGAGTTCGTCGCTGAGTTGCTGGACGCGGACGGCCAGCCGCTCGGCTTGCTGGGCGCGGCCGGCGGCGTCGATGCGGGCCTTCTCGGCCGCCACCCGGTCCTGCTGGGCGCCGAGTGTCAGGTCGGTGAGCTGCTTGTCCTTCTCCTTGAGCTGCTGGTCGAGGCTGTTGACCTGATTCTGCAGCTTGTCCACGTTGGTCTGCTGGACGTTGGCCTGGGCGCCCTGGGTCTTGGCCTGCTCGAACGCGGTGTTCACCTGCCCGACCAGGGCCTGCCGGTCCTTGACCAGTTGGGTGTTGATCGCGTAGAGCCGGTCGCGCTCGGCTTGTAGCGCTTGCCGGGCCTCGACCGCTGCGGCCCGCTCCTCTTCCAGCAGCGCCTTCATGCTGGTGGCCGATGCGGCCGCGTCCTGGGCCTTCTTCTCGTACTCGGCGGCCCGCTTCTGCCAGTTGGTGCGGGCGACGTACGAGTTCACCACCAGGGCGTTCCAGACGATGCTCAGGGCGAGCACCACGAACACCAGCATTTTGCCGAGAATGGTCATCGAACAGTCCTCCCCCGTGGCCGTCGCCCGCCACGCCCGCGGATCGCAAACCCCGTGTGTGTTATCGCCCGCCCGCGCCCAACTCGCGCAGCCGGTTCTCCAGTTGCTGCTGCCGCCGCTCCAGCGTCTGTAGCCGGGTGGTCCAGTCCACCCGCAGGTCGGTCAGGTGGGCCGCCTCGTTGCGGAGGTTCGTCAGCACGTCTTGCTGCTTGTTCGCCGCCACCTCCACCGACGCCACCTGGTCGGACAGCACGCCGTGCAGCGTCCGCAGGTCGTCGATCCCCAGCGTCGGGAATCGCTCCTGGCCGAGCAGCGCCTGCCAGTTCGCCCACTGGTCCTGGGCGACCGGCTGATCGCCGCGGCGGTGCAACTCGCCCTGGCGGACCTGCTCGTTGAAGTCCTTGACCAGCGCGTCCACGCCCCGCAGCGGGGTCTTGCCGTCCGGGCCGAAGATCGGCGCCCCGGTGTTGTCGTCCACGTTCACGAACGCCGGGTTGTTCGGGAACGTCTTCTGCACCTTGAACGTCCCCTGCCGGGCCTCGGCGATGCGGGCGTCGAGCTTCCGCTTGCGGTAGGTCCGGTTGGACTCGGCGGTGGCCAGGGCGACCGACCGCTGACCGTACGCTGCGTCCGCATCGACGACCGACTTCTGGAGCCGGTCGATCTCCTTCTTGAGCCGGGTGACGTCCCCCTCGACGGAGTCGGTGCCGGTCTTGCGGTCCACCCAGTCCGCCCGGTTGGCGTACACCGACGCCCCCCAGGCCAGCAGCGACACGCCGACCACCAGGTTCAGGAACGCCAGCACCTTGCCGAAGGTCGTCATGGGACCGTGCCCTCGCTCGTCGTCCGGTCGATCGGGTCGGCTACTTCTTCTGCTCGGCCGCGTCCACCTGCTTGAGCAGATCCAGGTTCCGCTGTTGCGTCTCGGCGACCTGCTTCTGCACGGTCAGGAGCCCCTGCTCGACCTCGGTCTGCCGCACCAGCGCGGCCGCGACCTGGTCCTGGAGTTCCTTCAGTTCCGCCATCCGCCGCTGGAGTTGCCCCGCCCGCTGGGTGGCCGCCTCGCGGTCGCGGGTCCGCTGCGTCGCCAGGTCCGCGGTCAGCGCCGACTGCTGCGTCAGGAGCAGCGCTCGCTCATTGGCCAGGCTCTTGAACACCTCGTAGGTCTCGGAGAACTCCGCCTGGTCGAGTACCACCTGTTGCTGGGCGCTCGCGGCCATGTCTCGCAGCCGGTTCACCTGGTCCTGGATGGCGGCGGCGTAGGTCCGCAGCCCGGCCACCAGCGCGACCCGCTTCTGCCAGGCCGCATCCCGGTCCAGGTGGGCCAGCAGGTGCGCGATTCGCCGGCGGCGGTCCGGCTCGTCCCGCGCCGCCGAGTTGCCTAGCGTCGTCATGTACTTCCGCTGGGCCAGGAGCGCATCGTTCATCGCGCTGACGGCCGCCTCCAGCTTCGTAAATGCCGCCATGTCCATTGGATTGGCGTGGAACTGCTTGTTCGCCTCGCGGGCGGCCGTGTCCGCGGTCCGCAGCGCCTCCGAGAGTTCCTTCACCTTGGTCGTTTCCTCGGCGGCGAGCTGCGGGTTGGGCTTGGCCAGGACAGCGTCGAACCGCCGGCGGATCATGGCCTCGGCGTCCTTGACCGCCTGCTCCAGCGCCTGCGGGTCGGCGGCCGGCTGACCGGGCGGCGGCAGGGCGGCCTCGGCCAGCGACCGGACCAGTTGCCGCTCCTCGTAGGACTCGGCCATGGCCGTCAGCCAGCCTGGCGTGAACGCCCCCTTGGCGTCGAAGCGGCCGGCCAGCAGCCCCAGCCGCTCGACCGGGTTGGCCGCCGCGGAGAGTTGCGCCTCGGTCTTGTCGCGGGCCCGCTGGACTTCCTTGACCTGGGACTCGGGCGGCGGCCCGCCGCCGAACGCCGGCCCGCCGTCGGCCCCCTGGAAATGGGCGGCCAGCAACTGTGGCCGCACCGTCTCGACCACGTTCGGCCCGCCGATCCCGACGTCCACCCGCACGCCGCCGTCGCCCGGCTGCGTCTCGACCGGCAGCCCTTCCAGCGTCAGGGCCGACCGCGCGACGACGGCGGACACGGACTGCCGGGCCGACCAGTCCTGGGCGATCAGGTACGCCAGGCCGGCGGCCACGAGGAAATTGACCACCAACAGGATCTTGCCCAACATCGACATGGGTGCGGTCCCTGGCGTAGGTCGCGCGGCGGCCGGACGGGTGCGACGGCCGATGGGCTTCCTGAGCCGTCGCTATCCGATGATTGTGACGGACGCCGCGAATCTTGACAAGCGCTACGACCGGGCAAAAAACGGGGTTGCGGCGACCCGGGCAGGCGCGACCGGTATCGGCGCCCCGACGGGTCGGACCGGCTGTGCCGGAAGCCCCACCCCTCGCGGTCGCACCGGTTCGACCGTGCCCGGTCTTGAAAACATCGGGCACGGGCAGGGGCACAGGCGCGGGCAGGAGCGGCACCCCCTCCTGACGCTAACGCCCGGGATTCGCCGGGCGTTGGCGGAAAGTTTCCCCGTCCCGTGAGACCGGAGTAAACTATAAGACAAGTAGAATCGGACCGATTCGGACGCGGGGCCGCCGGCTCCGTCCGCGCCCCGACGCCCACGAGGCCCGAGTCCCGCCGATGGCCACTGAGTCTTCCCTGGCCTTGCAACAGCTTGGATGCTACGACCTGCTCGGCAAGATCGCTGAGGGCGGCATGGGGGCCGTCTACAAGGGCCGCCACCGCGACAGCGGCCTGCTGGTCGCCATCAAGGTCATTCCCGCGGACACCACCCGCAGCCCGCTCTCGCTCAGGCGGTTCGAGCAGGAGTTCAAGGCCGCCAGCCTCATCGACCACCCCAACGTGGTCAAGGCGCTGGACTATTGCGGCACCGGGCCGACGCCGTTTTTGGTCATGGAGTTCGTCGAGGGGGAGACGCTCGGCCAGCGGGTCGAGCGCGACGGGCCGCTGTCGGAGTCCGAGGCGGTCTGGATCATCGGCCAGGTCTGCGAGGGGCTGCACCGTGCCCACAAGCAGGGGCTGATCCACCGCGACGTCAAGCCAGACAACATCATGACCGGCCCGGACGGGGTGGTGAAGCTGACCGACCTGGGGCTGGTCAAGGACGTCGAGGGCGAGCAGAACCTCACCCGCACCGGCCGCGGCCTGGGCACCCCGCACTTCATGGCCCCGGAACAGTTCCGCATGGCCAAGAACGCCGACGTCCGCTGCGACGTCTACAGCCTGGGCGCCACCCTGTACATGCTCGTCACCGGGGCCGTCCCGTTCGCCCGGACGACGCCGCTGGACTGCTGGATGAAGAAGGTTCGCAACGACCTCCCGGAGGCGCGGTCGTTCACCCCGGACCTCTCGCCGCGGGTCAACTGGGCGATCGGCCGGGCGATGAACGCCAAGCCCGAGCAACGCCCGGCGAGTTGCCGCGAGTTCATGGAGGACGTGACCGGCGTGGCCTGGCGGGCGAACTCCGGTTCGTCGGCGTCGCCGGTCGCGGGTGTGATCCGCAAGCCGCCGACGGACGACCTGTGGTACCTGGTCTACCGGGACGCCGCCGGCGAGCCGCACACGGTGAAGGGGACGACCGACGGCGTCCGGCGGAACGTGGTGGCGGGTTCGCTGGGCGACTCCGGTTCGATCGTGGTGAGCCGGACGAAGACGGGACACTTTTCGCCGCTCAAGAGCGTGCCGGAGTTCCGGGACCTGGTGGTGCCCGGGACGACGCCGCCGCCCGCGGCCGGCCTGACGGCGACGCCGCGCCTGACGGCGGCGGACGAGTCGCCGACGCCGTCGTCAGGCGCGTCGGCGCAGACGGTGGAGGACATCACGGAGTTCGAGCGCCCGGCGCTGGATCTGCCGGGCCGCCCCGAGGCGCCGCGCCAGTACGCCGTGGACACCCCACCGCCGGCGCCGGTGAGCTGGGTGACGTGGCTACTGCTGGCCGCGACCGCCGCGGTCGTCGCCGCCGGTGGCATCGGGCTGGCACTGCTGCTGAAGTGACCTCCATCCCACAAGTTGCGTCTAACAATTCGCAATCGTAGCAATTCAGTTCGCCAAATGATTGACAGACGGGCCGCTGATCGGCATGATGGGGCCGCCTTTTCGGAACGTGTTCCACTTCGCCGAACACCGCGGAGGATTCGCCGTGCTGTCTCGCCTCTTCGCTCGCCGCGTCGATCGCAAATGCGCCCCCCCATGAGGTTCCGACCGCGCCTTGAGGGGTTAGAAGCCCGGGAGGTGCCGGCGGTCAACTACTGGCTCGGCATGTACAGCACCGACGCCACGAACCCGCTGAACTGGTCGCAGGCACGACAGCCCATCTCGTCCGATGAGCTGAAGTTCGGGTTCTCTTGGCCCCCAACCAACCCCGCGTGTATCAACCTGCAGGGCACGTTCTCGTCGCTGGAGATGGACAGTTACCATCCCACGACGGTCACGCTCTCCGGCCCGCTGACCGTCGGCGGGTTAATCATCCGCGCAGGCGCGCTCAACCAGCCGTCGTCCAACACGGACATCACGGTGACGTTCGCGCTGAGTTGGTCTGGCGGGACGCTCAACAGCACGTCGAACCACGCGACCGTCACCGTCCGGGGCAACACCGGCCTCGCCACCGCAGGCATCTCCCCGAACGGCGGAACGCTGACGACCGGCTCCACGCTTATCTTCGATGTCAACGCTCAGGGCGTGGGCGCCCAGGGGACGATCAACCCTGGGACGGTCCAGTTCAACAACGGCGCCGGGGCGCTCGTCGGCTCGACGGTCACCGCCGCCATCCAGAGGGCCTCGGTGTACACGAACGGCATCGTCGATTTCCTCGGAACTGGCACGATCAGGATCAAGCCGGGAGGTCTATGGCAGGTCATCGGTCCCGGCATCTTTACCAGCCCGCTGCCGATAGGCAACATCGGTGGCGTGCTCCAGGTCGATACCGGTGCCACGGCCAACGTCACCGGACAGTTCCAAGCTGCCGCAACGTCCGTTGAACAGACCTCCGGCACCATTTACATCCAAGGCGGTGCAACGCTCAAGGCCGCCCATGGGGTGGTACTCACGGGCGGTAAACTCGCGACTTTCGCCAATACTGCCGGGGGCTCGCAGACGGCCACGATTGCTGGAGATGTCAACAACAGCGGGGCCGATGTGGTCATCTGCGACCTCAGTTCGCCACACGTGTTTGGCACACTCTACGTCACCGGCAACGTGCGATGGACCGGCGGGACCTACCGGCCGGTGCTCAACGCCGCCGCCCCCGGAACGGCCGACCTCTGGAAGGTGAAGGGTAACTTCGAGGTCGGCGGGACGGCTCGGATCGCTCCCGGTACCATCAACGGCGCTCCCCAACAGAACCAACTGTGGGACATCATGGAAGCGGAGGTCGGTTCGATCAGCCTGCTGCCGGGCGCCAACGACCCGCCCATCGATTCCCCGGCCGTGCCGTACACCCTGGTCAGGGAAGGCAGCCCGGACAAGTAGTGGCACCTCAAGAGCGCCTGACCGCGGCGTGCCGGCGGCGATGAATTAGAACTCTTCCACGGAGGAAATCCGATGAGACGGGCGCTGTTGTTGGCGGTTGCCCTGGCACCGCTCATGCTTCTCGCTCCGACTTCGCCGGCCGGGGGTGACTCGGACCCCGGCCGGATGCAAGTGGCTCCCATCGGACCTCCGAAGATCGAACCGAGTGGGTCTTGCCAGGGGAAGGTCTTGGCCGTGACCGGCGATTCGATCGAGGTCCGGAGTTTCGGCAACATCGGGGTGGGGGGAGCGGTCGCCTCCAAGACGGACCGCCAAGGAAGGACCGACACCGGGAACCCGGTCACCGTCTACGACATCGACCTCAATACCATGAGAGCGACGGAAGTGATGTCCGGGGTGCGGCTCCGGTGGACCCGCGAGGAGATAGCCGTGACCACGGCCTTGGGCCAGGTGACCACCCTCCGGCGCGCTGATCGACCGCCCAGGAAGTTCCGGGCGTCCAAGACGCTCGCGTCAGGCGGTTACGGTGGGTTCGCGGATTCCGGCATGTACCGGCTGGCTGACGTTCGGGTCGGCGACGAGGTTGACCTTGAGATCCAGCGGGTGGACGGGGTGTGGGAGTGCACCGGCGTCTGCATCCGGCGGCGGCCGGGCGGCCGGGTCCCGCCTGGTCGAGAAGCGACCTCGATCCAGTTCCCGGCGGTCGCGTGGCACGAGCGGATGAACGCTGAACAGGATTGGGAGGAGAAGGGGATTCCACTACCGGACAAGTTCATCCCACCGTGGAAGCGGGCCGCCAAGGATGCCGCCGAATTACAGAACTGACCCGTGAAATCCTGGAAGCGGGGGCGGGCACCTTTT
>DATLIF010000348.1:0-5873 GCA_035539575.1 Fimbriiglobus sp.
CCATTCCCCACAGACGGTGGGCCTCGAAGACTCGACCCACCCTACAAGATCGGCACCAGGTTCCCCAGGAACTGCCGGGTGCAGTTCTCCCAGGTGTACGTGCGGCCCTCGTCCGCACACGCTGCGGGGTTTCCCGTTCGCAATGCCGTCTCCACCGCCGCCCCCAGGTCTTCGCTCAGCGTGCCCAACTCCGGGCGGGTGACGATGTCCACCGGGCCGGTCACCGGGTACGCCGCCACCGGCAGCCCGCTCGCCAGTGCCTCGATCAGCACGATCCCGAACGTGTCGGTCTTGCTGGGGAAGACGAACAGGTCCGCCGTCGCGTAGCACTCGCCCAGCGCCTCGCCCTGGCGGTAGCCGAGGAAGACTACCTCCGGGTAGCGCTTCGCCAACTCCGGCCGCGTCGGACCATCGCCGACGACGAGCTTTGTTCCCGGCGACTTCAGCCGCAGGAAGTCCTCGACCCCTTTTTCCGCGGACACCCGGCCGACGTACAGCAGCACCGGCCGCGGATACGGCGAATCGCCCTTCGGTCGCGGCCGGAACTGCGACAGGTCCACTCCGCGCGACCAGCGGCGCATCGGGGCGGTGAACCCACGAGCCTTCAACTCCGCCTCCAGGCTCGGCGTGGCGACCATCAGCGACGACGAGGCGTTGTGGAACCACCGCAGCAGTCGGTACGTCAACCCCTCCGGTATGTAGGCCAGCTCGCGCAGGTATTCGGGGAACCGTGTGTGGTACGATGTGCTGAATTGCCACCCACGGAGCCGGCAATACCGGCGAACCAACTGCCCCAGCGGCCCCTCCGTGGAGATGTGGACGTGGTCCGGCTGGAACCGCCGGACCCGGGCGTACACGCGCCCCGGCGATGGCAACGCGAGCCGGATTTCGGGATAGAACGGCACGCCCAGTTGCCGGAACGCGGACGGCTCGACCACCTCGACCTCGTGGCCGCTGGCACGCAAGGTGCGGGCGGTGGTGTCGAGGGTGCGGACGACGCCGTTGACCTGCGGGTGCCAGGCGTCGGTGGCGATGAAGATGCGGGCCATTTGCGAGGTGTTATATGCCGCCCGACCCCGACAAGCGGCGGATGCGCGAGCTGAAGCGTGCGGTAAAGAAGCGCGGCAACAAGCACCGCCGCAGCCAGCTCAAGCGCGACCTGGCCGAGAACCCCGACGAGGCCGCCCACAGCGAAGAGAAGCTCGGGCGGTACAGTTCGGAGAAGTTCAACGGCCTGGACCAGGACGCCACACGGCAACGGGACGAATGATCTGAGGGCCCAGCCGATGGAGGAGTGCCTTAACTACTTCCGACAAGCCATCGAGCACCCTGGTACTGTTCCTATCTGGACCGTGTGGTGGAAGGAGCATGCCGAGGAAGTCCGCAAGCACTTCAACCGGACTGACTACCTCCGACTGAAGGTCTACAAGCTTGTGGCTGCTAGAGGCATTCTAGAGCGGTTGGGCATCCTCCCACACGATCCGACTTGGGGGTGCGAAGACATACCACACCTGCTGTCATCGTCCCGCTGTAGGGTTTGTGGCGAGGTACTGTTTAAGGCGATGCCGGGAACCACCACACCAGATGAGATCCGTGCATTCGCCGAGCGGATCGGGGACGAGGTAATTCGTAGAGACGGGTGGATTCATCCTGGTTTCTACTGCCCGAACGGGTGTACCCGCGTGCTAGTCAACATCCGTAGACTGCGTAATGGCTCTTTGTAGGTCGGGCCTCGAAGACTCGGCCCGACCTACAAAGATGTCGGGCCTCGAAGACTCGGCCCAACCTACTTGAGCTTCACGCACACCAGCCGCTTCTCGTCCCGCAGGAATAGCCGGCCGTCGCTCAACGCTGGCGCCGCCCGCACGGTGCCATCCAGCACCTTCGCCCGCGCTGTCTCCTTGAACGCCTGCGGGTTCGCCTCGAAGCGGACCAGTTCGCCGCCTTCCCGCACCGCCAGGAGGCCGCCGTCCACCGCCAGCAGGCTCGCCACGCCGAACCGCTCGACCGTCCACTTCACCTCGCCGGTCTTCCACTCGACGCACCGCAGCTGCGCCCCGCCGCCCTCCTGCCGACCGTGGACGCCGTAGAGGTGGTCGCCCACAAGCACCGGCGTGTTGTAGTGACTCGACAGCGACCGGTCGTTCGTCCACACCTCGTCCCACTCGCCGGCCTTCGCCTTGAGGAGCACCGCCCCGGCGCCGTAGGAGACGGTCAGCAGCAGCTCGTCCTTGCGCACCACCGGGGCCGCGGCGTTCACCGAGGCGTCCAGCCGCGACCGCCAGGGTTTCGAGAACTTCACCGCCCCGCTCACCGGCTCCACGACCACCAGCCCGCCGCGGGTCAGGAACGCCGCGTGCAGCTTGCCGCCGAGGTCGATCACAGCGGGAGCGGCGTAGCCCGGCGGGTCGTCGGTCGCTTTCCACAATTCCTTGCCCGTCGCCGGGTCGAACGCCACGATCCCCGCGCCCTTCGCCCCGACGTTCACCAGCAGCCGGTCCGCGATCACGATGGGACCGGCACCGACGCCGAAGTAGCCCTTCGGCGCCTTGTAGTCGGCGAGCAGGTTGCGGTGCCAGAGCTTCTTGCCGGTGGCTGTCTCGACGGCGTGCAGGTCGCCGTTTGCTCCGAGCGCGAACACCCGGCCGCCACTCACCACCGGCACGCAGCGCGGCCCGTCGTCGAACCCGAAGTCATCGACGTACCGCGTCCGGGCGGCAAACTTCCACTTCTCCTTGCCTGTGGCGGGGTCGAGTGCGGTCAGCACCTCCTCGGCGTTGACGCGGTGGAACAGGAATACGCTGCCGCCGGACACCGCCACCCCGGCGAAGCCGGCCCCGACGTCGAGTCTCCAGGCGACCGGCGGCCCGTCCTTCCAGGCCCAGTTCAGGCCCGTCTCGGCGGAGTGGTTGTCGCGGTTGGGACCGTGGATATTCGGCCAGTCGGCGGCGAGCAGTGCCGGTGGCAGTGTCAGTGCCAGTGTCAGTGCCAGTGCGAAGACCGGCGTCACGAACGGTACTTTCGCCATCGACGCACCCCCCGGTACGGGCACTGGCACTGGCACCGGCACTGCTTGGGGTTATATTAAGGAGATTGTCGTTCTCCCCGACCGCGGGGTTCCGGCCACTCATTCCCCGGCACCGTGGCAGTCGCAGGGGCCCCGTCGTGATCACCTACCGCCGGTACAAGAACACCGACCCGCCGGCGCTGGTCGAGGTCTGGAACGAGTCCCTCAACGCCCGCGGCAGCTACCCCGTTCGCACCCCGGCCCTCTTCGAACGCTGGATCTTCAGCAAGCCGTTCTTCCGGCACGACGACCTGTGCGTCGCCTGGGACGACGAGGCCAACAAACTCGCCGGGTTCTCCATCTCCGGGTTCGCCCCCGACGAGGAACGGACCGGCCTGTCCGACCGCGGCATCATCTGCGGCGTGCTGGTCCGGCCGGACTACCGTAAGCGCGGCATCGGCCGGGAGTTGACCCGCCGGGCCGAGGAGTATCTTCGCGGCCGGGGGGCGTCCGACGTGGTGTTCGGGTCGATGTGGCCGAACAACCCGTACCTGTTCGGTCTCTACGGCGGCAGCAACTGTCCCGGCGTGCTGGCCAGCGAGCCGGAGGCGGACGGGTTCCTGCGGCACATCGGCTACGAGAAGGCCGAGCGCTGCATCGTCCTTCACAAGAAGCTCGACACCCCGCTGACCGTGGCCGACACCCGGTTCGGGGTGTTGCGGCGGCGGTACGAGACGCAGGTGCTGCGCAACGCCGGCGTGGCGTCGTGGTGGGAGGAATGCGTCTGGGGCGCCCTGGAACCGGTCGAGATGCGGCTGACGGACAAGCTGACCGACCTGCCGGCGGCGCGGACGGTGGTGTGGGAACTGGAGGGGTTCGGCTGGAAGTGGAACTACCCGGCCGCGGGGATCATCGACGTGCAGGTGCGGCCGGACCTCCGCAAGCAGGGGCTGGGGAAGCTGCTGCTCTCACAGATGCTGCGGTTCCTGCAGGACCAGTTCTTCGCGGTGGCCGAGTTGCAAGCCCCGGCCGCCGACCCGGCCGCGGTCGGGATGTGCCAGTCGCTCGGGTTCGAGCAGGTGGACGAGGGGTTCGTGTACCGGCGCAACGCGAGCACATAGCAGCCCGGCCTGCGGCCGGGTCCGGTAGGATACGGCCATGTTCGCCACGACACGCTGGAGCATGGTCGCCGCCGCGCAGGACCCGGCCGCCCCGGAGTCCCGGCAGGCGCTGGCCGACCTGTGCGCGGCGTACTGGTATCCGGTGTACGCCTACGTCCGGCGGCGGGGCCACGACCACCACCAGGCCCAGGACCTGACGCAAGCGTTCTTCGCCCGGCTGCTGGAGAAGAACGACCTCGCCGACGCCGACCGGACGCGCGGCCGGTTCCGCTCGTTCCTGCTGACGGCGTGTCAACACTTCCTGGCCAACCAGCACGACCGGGCCACGGCGAAGAAGCGCGGCGGCGGCCGGTCGCACGTCTCGCTGGACTTCGCGGACGCCGACCGGCGGTACTCCCACGAGCCGGCCCACGACGACACCCCGGAGCGGCTATTCGACCGCCGCTGGGCGCTGGACCTGCTCGACCGGGCGCTGACCGAGCTACGGAGTGAGTACGAGGACTCCGGCCGGGGGAAGCTGTTCGAGGCGCTCAAGGGCACGCTGACCGGCGGCGCGGAGGAGGCGTATGCGGACCTGGCGCGGTCGCTCGCCATGACCGAGGGCGCGGTCAAGGTGGCGGTCCATCGGCTGCGGCAGCGCTACCGCGACCGGCTGCGGGCGATGATCGCCGAGACGGTCGAGCGGCCCGAGGACGTGGACGGCGAGGTCCGGGACCTGTTCGCAGCGCTGGGGTGATTACCCTGTAACCTTTCCGCCGGACTGCTTCACACCGGGGTAGAGCCTGCCGCCCCGGAGATCGACCAATGGAAGCGCCAGCACCCGTATTCACCTGGTTCGGCCTGATCCTGATCGCCTGTTTCATCGCCGGCGTACTTGTGGCCGGCGGGGTGCTGGTCGCCGTGGTGTTCGCGACCCGGCCTCGCAAGCGGCCCCGGCCGGTCGTCGCACGACCGGTCCGGGAGGCGCCCCGGCCGGCCCCGCCGCTCCCGGCGTTCCAGTGGCCCGACGACGAGAAGTCCCGGCACGGCCAGAGGGTACTGGCCGTACTCCTCTCCCTGCTCATCGCGGCGGGTCTGGTGGTCATCCTCGGTGGGGTACTCCCGAAGGCGGGGCTGGGGTTCAACGCGGTGATGCTGTACGTGATCGCGCTGGTCTCCGTCGTGCCCGTCATCATGAGCCTGCTCCGCTGGGGGTTCCGGCGGACGCCGGAGCCGGCCGAGGCGCCCCGTCCGGTGGCGGTCCCTGCCCCGGACGCTGGTCCGACCAGTCCAGGCCTGTCCCCAGCCATGAAGCGGTTCATCGCGGGGCTGGTCCCCTCCATCCTCTTCCTGGGGGTGGTCGGGTCCATGCTCGTGTACAGCTTCGACGCCAGGCACGCCCGCGGGGGGCGGTGGGAGCTGGGGGCGATCGTTGGGTTCGCGGCGGGCATCGTCCTGACGGTTATCGTCCAGCGCCGGCTGAGCCGGTGGGCTTTCTCGGAGTTACTTGACCCGGACCGGGCCCGCCCGGAGGCGAAGGCCGCGGTGCGGCGGCCGGGCGCACGCCCGACCGCCGCACCGACGGTCCCGATCCCGTGGAGCCTTGGCTGGATGGTCGGGCCGCCGATCCTGGTATTCGTCGTGTTGGGGGTGGCGATCACCACCGCCTACGGCGGGCGAGTCGGGGTGCAGCGGGTCGATATCCTCCTCGTCGGGGGCATGGTCGCGTTCGGCGCACTCATGCTGGTGCGACTCCTCCGCCAGCC
>DATLIF010000349.1:0-1523 GCA_035539575.1 Fimbriiglobus sp.
AGAGCCTCGGGAAAAAATGAGGCTGTGGCATCCGTGATGCGGCTCTGAATGGCTGGGACCCGTGAGGAGAACAGCCATGAAGCGTCTTGTGAGCGACACGCTTTGGGCCGCCGTCGAGCCCTTGCTGCCGCGGCCCAAGCCGCGGCGGAAGGACCACCCCGGCCGCAAGCCGTTGGACCGCCGCAAGGTCCTCAGCGGCATCCTCTACGTCCTGAGGACCGGCATCGCCTGGGAAGACCTGCCCGCCGAGCTGGGCCTGGGCTGCGGCAAGACCTGCCGGACCTGCCTGGACGACTGGCACAAGGCCGGGGTCTGGGACGAGTTGCACGCGGTCCTGTTGGCCAAGCTCAACGGGGCCGACCGGATCGATTGGTCGCCGGCGGCCATCGACAGCGCCACGGCCCGGTCGCCGCTGGGCGGGGAGGCGACCGGGCCCAACCCGACCGACCGCCGCAAGTTGGGCACGAAGCACCACGCGGTCGTGGACGGCCAGGGGGTGCCGCTGGCGACCGCGACCACGGGGGCCAACCGGCACGACAGCCAGGAGATGGTGCCTTTGCTCAACGCCTTGCCCGGGGTGGCCGGGAAGGTGGGCCGGCCGCGGCGTTACCCCGAGCGGCTCTACGCCGACCGGGCCTACGATTCGGAGGGGCTCCGGGGGGCCTGTGAGGCGCGGGGCATCGACCCCCACCTGGCCCGCCGCGGCACCGAGCACGGCAGCGGGCTGGGGGTGTTCCGCTGGCCGGTGGAACGGACGCTCGGCTGGCTGCACCAGTTCCGCCGCGTGGGCCATCGGCGGGATAAGCTGCTCCGCATTCATGATGCGTTCGTGACGCTGGCCAGCTGCTTGATAACAATGAGGTTCCTATAACACGTCATTTTTTCCCGAGGCTCTTAGTACGATTGCGCGATGCGTTCCATCGAGTTCACAACTGCCCTGCATCCTCCAGAAATGACTCGATCTCGTCCGGATAGATCGATGCGAAGAGGTGCCACAACCTCGCCCCCGCGGACGGCGGGGTCGCGTCCTCGCGGTCGCGCTGTCGGTAGGCCCACAGGACGTCCGCCCAGGCCTTGGCGTGGTTGCGGACACCCTTGGGCCGGCCGGTCCGCTTGCCCTCCAGTTGGTGCGGGCGCACCCCCCTTCGGCGATCGGTAACTCATCGCGAGAGCCTCAGTCCGAACCGAGTGTACATGCGCCAATTATACCCGCTCCGGTACCCAAGCCGGTCCCGACAAGTTGCCGCCAGCAACAACGACATGCGTACCGCCTCCCAGTAATCACCCCCTGCGAAGTCCTCGCACCAGCTATCCCCGTATGAACCAAAGCGGATTTCTCTCCGCTCCACGCCTCGCCGCTCGCGGAAGTGTGCGGCGGCGGGCGTAGTTACCCGTGACAGTTCCCAAGACCGGCAATGGTCGCCGAGCTCGCGCACGCGATCGGTGACCGCCTGGGTCGCCTCCACCGTCGGGAGCACCATCCACACTGGCCAACCAGGAGGCAGCTTCACTGACAAGCATAC